>NZ_JBBEOG010000001.1:600000-772822 GCF_037860835.1 Aquipuribacter nitratireducens
GAGGCGGGTCTCGTCGACCTCGGCTCCCCGGGCTCGCCCGCGAGCGCCCGCATCGGCTTCGCGCCGCTGTTCGAGACGGTCGCGGAGCTCGAGATCGCGGGGCCGCTGCTCGACGCCCTCCTGCGGGACCCGTCGTACCGCCGGCTCGTCGCCGCCCGCGGCGACGTGCAGGAGATCATGCTCGGCTACTCCGACTCCTCCAAGGACGCCGGCATCGCCGCCTCGCAGTGGCAGATCCAGCGCGCCCAGCGCGCGCTCCGCGACATCGCGACCTCGCACGGGGTCCGGCTGCGGCTGTTCCACGGCCGTGGCGGGTCGGTCGGCCGCGGCGGCGGCCCGACGGCCGAGGCGATCCTCGCCCAGCCGCACGGCAGCCTCGACGGCCCCATCAAGATCACCGAGCAGGGCGAGGTGATCTCCGACAAGTACGTGCTGCCCGGCCTCGGGCGGTGGAACCTCGAGAGCGCCCTCGCGGCCGTCGTCGAGGCCTCCGTCCTCCACCGCAGCCCCACGCTGCCCGCCGACGTCCTCGACGGCTGGGACCGGACGATGGACCTCGTCGCCTCCCACGGCCAGCAGGCCTACCGCGGGCTGGTCCGTGACCCTGCGCTCGTGCCGTTCTTCGTCACCGCCACCCCCGTCGACGAGCTCGGGAAGATGAACATCGGCTCGCGGCCGTCGAAGCGCCCGGGCGGCGCAGGCGGCCTCGACGACCTCCGCGCCATCCCGTGGGTGTTCGGCTGGACGCAGTCGAGGATCATCCTGCCCGGCTGGTTCGGCGTCGGCAGCGGCCTCGCGGCGGCGCGCGAGCAGGGCCACGGGCAGACGCTGCAGGACATGTACGGCTCGTGGCGCTTCTTCCGGACGTTCCTGTCGAACGTCCAGATGACGCTCGCGAAGACCGACCTCGACATCGCCGAGCGCTACGTCCGGACCCTCGTCCCCGCGGAGTCCGCGCAGCTGTTCGACGTCATCCGCACCGAGCACGAGCGGACGGTCGCCGAGGTCCTCGCCGTCACGGGGCAGGAGCAGCTCCTCGAGCCCTCGCCGACGCTGCGCCGCACCCTCGCGCTGCGCGACGCCTACCTCGCGCCCCTGCACGCGCTCCAGGTGTCGCTGCTCGCCCGCTCGCGGACGTACGGCGAGGGCGACGCCGTGCCGGACGACCTCCGCCGCGCCCTCCTGCTGACGGTCAACGGGATCGCGGCCGGGCTGCGCAACACCGGCTGAGGGCCGTCAGGAACCGTCGGCGGGACCTCGCCGCCGGCGCAGCCCCGTGGCGCGCGCCAGCGCGACCGACGGGCCGAAGAAGCGCGCGGCGGGGGCGCGTCCGCGGGGGTGGGGCCCGGCGGTCCGCAACCGCGCGGCGCCGAGGCTCGCGTCCCACAGGGAGCGCAGCCGTCGCAGGCGCCGCGCGGCGAGGTCGCCGAGCACGACCCCGCTCGCGAGCGCCCCGGCCGTGCCGATGGCGCCGATGACGTCCGCGACGCCGAGCCCGACGTCCGCCTGGCTGATGCGGAACATGCCGCGGTAGACCGCGAGCCCCGGCAGCAGCGGCATGAACCCCGCCACCGCCGGCACGAGCGCCGGCACGTGGGCCCGACCCGCGACGACCGCGGCGACCGTGCCCGCGACGGTCGCCGCGAGCGCGGTCGAGAACAGCGGCTGGACGCCGACCGTGTCGAGCGCGACGAACACGCCGCCCGCGCTGAGCCCGATGAGCGCGGCCGGGAGCAGCAGCGACCGCGGCGCGTACACGCTGACGAGGAACAGCAGGCTCGCGAGCGCACCCCCGACGAGCCGCGCCCACAGCATCCCGGGCGGGTCCTGGCCCGAGATCTCCCGCAGCGGCACCCCGAGCGGCACGGCGACGGCGAGCACCGCCCCGACCCCCGAGGTGATCCCGGCGAGCAGGACGACGACCTCGACGAAGCGGCCGGCCGCCGTCACGACGTAGCCGGCGAGCGCGTCCTGCACGGCGGCGAGGAGGGCGACGGACGGCAGGAGCGCGATGATCCCCCCCGCGACGATGAGGGACGGGCGCACGTCGAGGCCGACCGCGTACGCCGTCGTCGCGACGACGGTCACGATGGCGGCCGCCGCGGCGTTGCCGAAGAACGGCGGCAGGCCGCGCGACAGGGTGAGGCGGTTGACGACGAGGACGACGTACGTCGTGAGCACCGCGAGCACGATGCCGAGCACCCCGCCGCCCAGCAGGAGCACGACCGCACCGGCGAGCCCGGCGAGCCCGGCTTCGGCGGTCCGCCTGCCGTACGGGTAGTCCTGGCTGCGGATCGCCCGCAGGCCCAGGCCCGCCTGCCGGGGGGTGAGGTGCCCGCGGACGAGGTCGTCGAGGAGCCGGTGCACCCGGATCAGGCGGGTGTAGTCGAGCGTGCGCTGCTCGACGACCCGCTGCCGCGTGACGGCCGGGCTGTCGTCGTCGCGGGCCCACGACAGCGTGAGGGAGTTGAACGTGACGTCGACCGACACCCGGTGGAGGCCGCACGCGAGGGCCGCGGCCTCCATCGTCGCCGCGCAGTCGGCGGACCCGGCCCCCGCGGCGAGGACCTCCTCACCCGCCGCCAGCGCGATCCCGAGCGCCCGGTTGACGCTCACCGGCTCGTCCGGCGGGGTCCACTCGTCGTGGCCGGCGTGGGGCTGCTCCGACACGCCCCGGACGCTACCGGCGGCCCCGGGGCCGCGACCGCGGGGTCCGCGGGCTCAGACGCTGCGGGAGATGAGCGCCCGCTTGACCTCCTGGATGGCCTTCGTCACCTCGATGCCGCGGGGGCACGCCTCCGTGCAGTTGAAGGTCGTGCGGCAGCGCCACACGCCCTCCTTCGTGTTGAGGATCTCCAGGCGCAGGTCGGAGCCCGCGTCGCGGCTGTCGAAGATGAACCGGTGCGCGTTGACGATCGACGCGGGCCCGAAGTACTGCCCGTCGGTCCAGAACACCGGGCAGCTCGTCGTGCACGCCGCGCAGAGGATGCACTTCGTCGTGTCGTCGTAGCGCTCGCGGTCCGCCTGCGACTGCACGCGCTCGCGGGTGGGCTCCGCGCCCTTCGTGATGAGGAACGGCATGACCTCGCGGTACGCCGCGAAGAACGGCTCCATGTCGACGACGAGGTCCTTCTCCACCGGCAGGCCCTTGATGGCCTCGACCGTGATCGGCCGGTCGGGGTTGAGGTCCTTGAGGAGCGTCTTGCACGCGAGCCGGTTGCGGCCGTTGATCCGCATGGCGTCGGAGCCGCAGATGCCGTGCGCGCACGAGCGGCGGAACGTCAGCGACCCGTCCTGGTCCCACTTGATGCGGTGGAGCGCGTCGAGGACCCGGTCGGTGCCGTAGGCGGTGACCGTGTACTCCTCCCAGTGCGGCTCGCTGTCGCGCTCGGGGTCGTACCGGCGAATCTTCAGCGTGACGTCGAAGCTCGGCACCGCCTCCACACCGGCGGACTCCTCGCGCACGTCGGTGTCGCTGCCCGACATCTCGCCCCACGTGTCGCGGTTCGTGGTCTCCGTCGTCGTCATCAGTACTTGCGCTCCATGGGCTCGTAACGGGTCTGGACGACGGGCTTCCAGTCGATGCGCACACCGGTGCCGCCGCCGTCGGGCTCGCGGTAGGCCATGGTGTGACGCATGAAGTTCGTGTCGTCGCGCGTCGGGTAGTCCTCGCGGAAGTGCCCGCCGCGGGACTCGTTCCGGTTGCGGGCGCTCACGACGAGGACCTCGGCGAGCTCGAGGAGGAAGCCGAGCTCGACGGCCTCGAGCAGGTCGGTGTTGAACCGCCTCCCCTTGTCCGTGACGCCGACGCGCGCGTAGCGCTCCTTGAGCCGGGCGATGTCGACCTCGGCCTGCTTGAGCGTCGCCTCCGTCCGGTACACCTGGGCGTTGGCGTCCATCGTCTCCTGCAGCTCGGTCCGGATGGCGGCGACGTTCTCCGTGGGGGAGCCGTCGGCACCGCGCTCGAGCAGGTCGGTGAGGAGGGTGACGACGTCGCGCTCCGGCTGCTCCGGCAGGTCCCGCCACGCGGCGGAGCCGGCGTACGCGGCGGCCGCCAGGCCGGCGCGCTTGCCGAACACGTTGATGTCGAGCAGGGAGTTGGTGCCGAGCCGGTTCGCGCCGTGCACCGAGACGCACGCGACCTCGCCGGCGGCGTACAGGCCGCCGACGGTCGTCGTGTTGTCGCTCAGCACCTCCGTCGTCACCGTCGTCGGCACCCCGCCCATCGCGTAGTGCGCCGTCGGGTAGACCGGCACCGGCTCCGTGTAGGGCTCGACCCCGAGGTAGGTGCGGGCGAACTCCGTGATGTCCGGCAGCTTCGCGTCGATGTGCGCGGGCTCGAGGTGCGTGAGGTCGAGCAGGACGTAGTCCTTGTTCGGGCCCGCGCCGCGGCCCTCGCGCACCTCGGTCGACATCGCCCGGGCGACCATGTCGCGGGGGGCCAGGTCCTTGATCGTGGGCGCGTAGCGCTCCATGAACCGCTCGCCCTCGCTGTTGCGGAGGATGCCGCCCTCGCCGCGCGCCGCCTCGCTCAGGAGGATGCCGAGACCCGCGAGGCCCGTCGGGTGGAACTGGTAGAACTCCATGTCCTCCAGCGGCAGGCCCCGGCGCCACGCGATCCCCATGCCGTCGCCGGTGAGGGTGTGGGCGTTGGACGTCGTCTTGAAGACCTTGCCGAAGCCGCCCGTGGCGAGGACGACGGACTTCGCGTGCACGACGTGGACCGTGCCCGTGGCGAGCTCGTAGGCGACGACGCCGGTGGCGTGGCGGCGGCCGTCCTCGCCGTCGACCAGCAGGAGGTCGAGCACGTAGAACTCGTTGAAGAACTCGACCTCGTGCTTGACGCACTGCTGGTAGAGCGTCTGGAGGATCATGTGGCCGGTGCGGTCCGCGGCGAAGCAGCTGCGGCGCACGGCGGCCTCGCCGTGGTTGCGGGTGTGCCCGCCGAAGCGGCGCTGGTCGATGCGGCCCTCGGGGGTCCGGTTGAACGGCAGCCCCATCTTCTCCAGGTCGAGGACCGCGTCGATGGCCTCCTTGCACATGACCTCGGCCGCGTCCTGGTCGACGAGGTAGTCGCCGCCCTTGACGGTGTCGAAGGTGTGCCACTCCCAGTTGTCCTCCTCGACGTTCGCGAGGGCGGCGCACATGCCGCCCTGCGCGGCGCCGGTGTGGGAGCGCGTGGGGTAGAGCTTCGTGAGGACCGCCGTCCGGGCGCGCTTGCCGGCCTCGAGGGCCGCGCGCATGCCGGCGCCGCCCGCGCCGACGATCACGACGTCGAACCGGTGGTGCTCGACTGCGGTCATGTCGCTGTCCTCCCGGGGACGAGGGGCTGGGGGGTCCGTGGCTGAGGGGTCACTGGCAGACCGACAGCGTCGACTCGGGGTCGATGCACGGGTCGAAGGTCGTGATGGTGAGCGTGCCGATGAGCAGGGTGAGCGCGACCCCGACGTAGAGCAGGCCGAGCAGCCACAGCCGCGTGCGCTCCCGCTCCGAGTAGTCGTTGATGATCGTGCGCACGCCGTTGGCGCCGTGCAGGAGCGCGAGCCACAGCATCGTGAGGTCCCACACCTGCCAGAAGGGGCTCGCCCACTTGCCGGCGACGAAGGCGAAGTCGATCTGGTTGATGCCCTCGCCCGTCATGAGGTTGACGAACAGGTGCCCGAAGACGAGCACGACGAGCAGGACGCCGGACAGGCGCATGAACAGCCAGCCGTAGAGCTCGCCGTTGCCGGAGCGCGGGCGGCGGGAGCGGGGCGCCTCGAGGGTGGGGGCGGACTGCGTCGTGGCCATGCTCACTCCCCTCCGAAGACGAAGCCGAGGTGCCGGACGGTGAAGGGGATCATGAGGACGACCCAGACCCCGAGCACGCCGTACAGCATGTGGCGGTGGTAGCGGGTGCCCTGGCTCCAGAAGTCGACGAGCACGACCCGCAGCCCGTTGAGGGCGTGGAAGAGGAAGGCGGCGACGAGGCCGACCTCCGCGAGACCCACGACGGGGTTCTTGTACGTCTCGATGACGAGGTCGTAGGCCTCGGGGGACACCCGCACCAGCCCGGTGTCGAGCACGTGGACGAGGAGGAAGAAGAAGAGGACGACGCCGCTGATGCGGTGGGCGACCCACGACCACATGCCCTCGCGGCCGCGGTAGAGGGTCCCGGCAGGCCGACGGCGGGCGGTTCCCGGCGCGCCGGGTGCCGCGCCGGTGCCCGGCTGCGGGTCGAGGGCGGTGGACGCCACTGTGCGGTCCTTTCTCGCGTGGCCCCCGGCGGCCGCTGCCGGCCACCAGGGCGGGCCTGGTCGACGGGTCCCCGGACGCGCACCGACGGAGCCCTGGTGAGCCCGTGGTCACGCTCGGCGACCCGACCGTCCCAGCATACGGTCAGGTGGCCGAGGGCTCCTGCCCGGCTCGCGTCACCTGCGTCACACGGTGTCGTCGCGTTTCGCGGCTGCTCGGTCCCCCCGGCGGAGCGGCTCAGCGGGGGAACAGGTCGGCCCCGGCGACCGCGGACAGGTCGAGCACCTGCCGGCGCGGGGTGGTCGGGTGCGCGGCGCACGCCTCGTCGTAGTAGCCGAGGAGCTGGTCGCAGACGGCCTCCCACGACCGCGTGAGCACCGCGCGACGGCCCGCCTCGCCCATGCGCTCGCGCAGGCCGGGATCGCGGACGAGGACGTCGACCTGCCGGCGCAGGGCCTTGTCGTCCTCCCCGCCGTAGCGGTACCCGGTGACCCCGTGCTGGACGATGTCCCGCGGGCCGCCGACGTCGGGGGCGACGACCGGCAGCCGCGAGGCCATCGCCTCCTGCAGCGTCTGCCCGAAGGTCTCCTCGGTGCCGGTGTGGACGAAGACGTCGAGCGCGGCGTACGCGTCGGCGAGCGCGTCGCCCTCGAGGTGGCCGAGGAACGTCGCCGGCAGCCCGACCTCGGCGAAGAGCCGCTCGAGCGCGGACCGGCTCGGGCCGTCGCCGCCCAGCACGACGCGGACGCCGGGCAGACCGGCGAGCACGGCGAGGCGCTCGACGCGCTTCTCGGGGAACAGCCGCCCGACGTAGCCGACGAGCACCTCCCCGTCGGGGGCGAGACGCGCCCGCAGCGCGTGCGCGCCCTCGCCGTCGCGCCGGCCGGGCCGGAAGCGCTCGGTGTCGACGCCACGGCCCCACAGCCGCACCCGTGGCACGCGGTGGGCGCGCAGGTCGGCCATCGCCGCACGCGACGGCGCGAGGGTCATGTCCGCCATCTCGTGGACCCGCCGCAGCCACCGCCAGATGCCGCGGGAGGCGACCTTGAACCCGTGGCGGGAGGCGAAGCCCGCCATGTCGGTCTGGTAGACGGCGACGGTCGGCAGGTCGAGCCGCTCGCACGCCGTGAGCCCGTAGGCCCCGAGGACGAACGGCGCGGCGACGTGGACGACGTCGGGGGAGAAGTCCTCGAGCGCCTGCTGGACGTGCGCCGTGGGCAGCCCGACGGGGAACTGGCGGTAGCTGAACGCCGTCACCTCGCGCACCGGCATGTCCGCGTAGGACTCCGGGGCCGGGCCCGGGCAGATGACGAGGCCCTCGTGGCCGCGGCGCCCGAGGTGCTCGAGCACCCGGCACACGCTGTTGGTCACGCCGTTGACGGTGGGGAGGAAGGACTCCGCCACGACCGCGACCCGCATGATCGCACTGTAACGGCTGGTCGGCTGCGGGCCGGGGGACACGCTCGCTAGCGTCAGCGCGCGTGAGCGCCTCGTCACCCGACCGGTCGAGCCCGCCCCACCACGCCGCGGGCCCGGCCCCGGGCCGGCTGCCCGGCTTCCACGCGGTGGTGCCGGCGGGTGGTGCCGGCACGCGGCTGTGGCCCCTGTCGCGGGCGGCGCGACCGAAGTTCCTCCTCGACCTCACCGGCAGCGGGCGCACGCTCGTGCAGGCGACGTGGGACCGCCTCGTCCCCCTCGCGGGCGAGTCGGGCGTCGTGGTCGTGACGGGCACCCAGCACGCCGTGGCGGTCGCGCGGCAGCTGCCGGGGCTCGGCGAGGCCGACCTCGTCGTCGAGCCCGCCCCCCGCAACAGCGCCGCCGCCATCGGCGTCGTGGCGGCCGTGCTCGCCGCACGCGACCCCGACGCCGTCCTCGGCTCCTTCGCCGCCGACCACGTCATCGGTGACGTCGACTCCTTCCACGCCGCGGTGGCGGAGGCGGTCGCCGCCGCACGCGAGGGCTGGCTCGTGACGATCGGCATGCAGCCGACCGGGCCCTCCACCGGCTTCGGGTACGTCTCGCCCGGCGAGGCGCTCGCGGTGCCCGGTGCGCCGTCGCTGCACCGGGTCGTCCGGTTCGTCGAGAAGCCGGACGCGGCCACGGCCGAGCGGTACGTCGCCGAGGGCTGGCGGTGGAACGCCGGCATGTTCGTCGTCCGCGCGGCCGTGCTCCTCGACCTGCTCGCCGAGCACGCGCCGGAGCTCGCCGAGGGCCTGCGACGGATCGGGGAGGCGTGGGACACCCCGCAGCGGGAGACGGTGCTCGACGCGACGTGGCCCGGCCTGCCGTCCCTGCCGATCGACACGGCGGTCGCCGAGCCGGCCGCGGACGCCGGGCGGGTCGCCGTCGTCCCCGGCTCCTTCCGCTGGGACGACGTCGGGGACTGGACCTCGCTCGGGGACCTGCTCGGCCCCGCCGGCGACGGGGCCGGCGTGCCGCTGGGCGACCCGGGGGAGGGGCTGCGGGTCCTGGGGGACCCGGGCCGCGTCGTGTGCAAGGACGCCACCGGCGTCGTCGTGCCGAGCGGAGGGCGCCTCGTCGTCCTGTCCGGCGTCGACGACGTCGTCGTCGTCGACACCCTCGACGCCGTGCTCGTCACGACGCGCGAACGCGCCCAGGAGGTCAAGGACGTCGTCGACATCCTCAAGCGGGAGGGCCGCACGGACCTCGTGTGAGGCCCGGGCAGTGCACCTAGGCTGCCGCGCATGGGAGACCCGACGACGGAGTCCGGACTGCCCCTGCGTCCCGTCAGTGACCCCTCCGACGTCGCCGACGGGCTCGGCGACCGCCTCGGCGCCCCGGGGGAGTACCCGTACACCCGCGGCGTCCACCCGGGCATGTACACGACGCGGCCGTGGACGATGCGGCAGTACGCCGGCTTCGGGTCGGCGAAGGAGTCGAACGCCCGCTACCACCAGCTCGTCGCCGCCGGCACCGGCGGGCTCAGCGTCGCCTTCGACCTGCCGACGCAGATGGGCCTCGACTCCGACGACCCCCTCGCCGCCGGCGAGGTCGGGAAGGTGGGCGTCGCCGTCGACTCCCTGCAGGACATGCGCGTCCTCTTCGACGGCCTGCCCCTCGACGAGGTGAGCACGTCGATGACGATCAACGCGCCCGCCTCTGTGCTCCTCCTGCTCTACCAGCTCGTCGCGGAGGAGAACGGCGTCCCCGGGGAGAAGCTGCGCGGCACGGTCCAGAACGACGTGCTCAAGGAGTACATCGCGCGCGGGACGTACATCTTCCCGCCCGCGCCGTCGCTGCGGCTCGTCAGCGACACCTTCGCGTACTGCCGTGACGAGCTGCCCCGCTGGAACACGATCAGCGTGTCCGGCTACCACATGGCCGAGGCGGGGGCGACGCCCGCGCAGGAGGTCGCGTTCACCCTCGCCGACGGCATCGCTTACCTCGAGGCCGCCCGGGCCGCGGGACTGTCGGTCGACGACGTCGGGCCGCGGCTGTCCTTCTTCTTCGTCGCCCGGACGACGCTGCTCGAGGAGGTCGCGAAGTTCCGCGCCGCCCGGCGCGTGTGGGCGCGCATCACGAAGGAGCGCTTCGGCGCCACCGACCCCAGGGCGATGATGCTCCGCTTCCACACCCAGACCGCCGGGGTGCAGCTGACGGCGCAGCAGCCGGAGGTCAACCTCGTCCGGGTCGCGCTCCAGGCGCTCGGGGCGGTCCTCGGCGGCACGCAGAGCCTCCACACGAACTCCTTCGACGAGGCCATCGCCCTGCCGACGGAGAAGGCCGCCCGTCTCGCGCTGCGCACGCAGCAGGTGATCGCGCACGAGACGGACGTCACGAGGCTCGTCGACCCGTTCGCCGGCTCGTGGGCCGTCGAGTCGATGACCGACGACCTCGAGGCGGAGGTCGAGCGGCTCATCGCCCGCGTCGACGACCTCGGTGGGGCGGTCCCCGCGATCGAGGCCGGCTTCCAGAAGGAGGAGATCGAGCGGGCGGCGTACGCCGTGGCCCGCGAGATCGACGCCGGCGACCGGGTCGTCGTCGGGGTGAACCGGTTCCGGACCGAGACGGAGGAGCCGTACGAGCCGCTCCGCGTCGACCCCGCGCTCGAGCGCCGGCAGGCCGCGGGGCTCGCGGAGCTGCGGGGCTCCCGCGACCAGGCGGGGGTCGACGCCGCGCTCGCCGACCTCCGCCGGGCCGCGGAGGGGACCGCGAACGTGCTCGTGCCGATGAAGGAGGCGCTGCGGCGGCTCGCGACGGTCGGTGAGGTGTGCCGCGTGCTCCGTGACGTGTGGGGCCGGTACGAGCCGTCCGAGCGCTTCTGAGCCCCGGAGCGCCGCGGCCCGGGGTCACGACTCTGCAACGACCGGGCCGGGGGCGTCGGTCCCGACCGTCCGGGCAGGTATGTTCCGTCCGACCGCGCGAGGGCGAGTGCCCTCGGAGGGCATCCGGTGCCGCATCACCTGGCACCCCCGCGGTCCCGTGGACATCCCAGCAGGAGGCAACGTGAAGCAGTGGGCGCGTGTGACCGCGGTCGTGGGCCTGTCGGCCCTCGTCCTCGCGGCGTGCGGTGAGGCTCCCGAGGACGAGACGGCGGCCCCGGCCGCCAGCGGCGACGCGGGCGCGAGCGCGCCGGCGGCCGAGGAGGTCGACTTCACCGGCTGCATGGTGACCGACGCCGGCGGCGTCGACGACCGCTCGTTCAACGAGGCGGCCGACCGCGGCCTCAGCCAGGCCGTCGAGGAGCTCGGCATCGAGAAGACGGTCGTCGAGTCGAGCTCGGAGACCGACTACACCCCGAACGTCGAGCAGCTCGTCCAGCAGGACTGCGACCTCATCGTCGGTGTCGGGTTCCTCCTCGCGGGCGCGGTCGGCGAGGCCGCCGCGGCCAACCCGGAGGAGACCTTCGCCCTCATCGACTCGACGCTCGAGGAGCCGGCCGACAACGTCAAGCCGCTCCTGTTCAACACGGCGGAGGCCGCGTTCCTCGGCGGCTACCTCGCCGCGGGCATGACGGAGACCGGCACGGTCGCGACGTTCGGCGGCATCCCGATCCCGCCCGTGACGATCTTCATGGACGGCTTCGTCGACGGCGTCGCGTACTACAACGAGCAGAAGGGCACCGACGTCCAGGTCCTCGGCTGGGACAAGGACGCGCAGGACGGCACCTTCACCGGTGACTTCGAGAACCAGGCCCAGGGCCAGACGGTGACGGAGAACTTCATCGGCCAGGGCGCCGACATCATCCTCCCGGTCGCCGGGCCCGTCGGCCTCGGTGCCGCCGCCGCCGCGGAGGCCGCCGGGGACGTCGACCTCATCTGGGTCGACTCCGACGGCTACGAGTCGGCGTCGCAGTACGGCCCGCTCTTCATCTCCTCGGTGCTGAAGAACATCGACGCCGCCGTGTTCGACGCCACCCAGGAGACGCTCGAGGACAGCTTCTCCAGCGAGCCCTACGTCGGCACGCTCGAGAACGGTGGCGTGGGCCTGGCCCCGTACCACGACTTCGAGGACGAGGTCCCGCAGGAGCTCAAGGACGAGATCACGGCCCTGCAGGACCAGATCATCTCCGGCGAGGTGGCCGTCGAGTCGCCCGCGTCGCCCTCCGTGGGCTGACGCAGCGGAGAGCCGCTGACGCGGGGGGTGCGCCGACGGCGCACCCCCCGCGCTACGTTTCCCTACGCGCCCACCCTGCCGCGGGCGCCGCACGAGGAGGTGACGGTGAGACTCGAGCTCGAGGGCATCACCAAGCGCTTCGGGTCCTTCACGGCCAACGACGCCATCGACCTGGTCGTCGAGCCCGGGGAGATCCACGCGCTGCTCGGTGAGAACGGCGCCGGGAAGTCGACGCTGATGAACGTCCTGTTCGGCCTCCTCAAGGCCGACGAGGGCCGCGTGCTCGTCGACGGCGACCCGGTCCGGTTCACCGGCCCGCGGGACGCCATGCAGGCGGGGATCGGCATGGTGCACCAGCACTTCATGCTCGTCCCGGTCTTCACCGTCGCGGAGAACGTCGTCCTCGGTGACGAGCCGACGAAGGGCGGCGGCTTCCTCGACCGGGCCACCGCGGCCCAGCGGGTGCGGGAGACCTCCGCCCGGTTCGGCTTCGACCTCGACCCCGACCGCCTCGTCGGCGACCTGCCGGTCGGCGTCCAGCAGCGCGTGGAGATCATCAAGGCGCTCGTCCGCGACGCCGAGGTGCTCATCCTCGACGAGCCGACGGCCGTCCTCACGCCCCAGGAGACCGACGAGCTGCTGGGGATCATGAAGGAGCTCGCGGCCTCGGGCACGTCGATCGTCTTCATCACCCACAAGCTGCGGGAGGTGAAGGAGGTCGCCGACCGGATCACCGTCATCCGGCGGGGCAAGGTCGTCGGCACCGCCGAGCCGACCGCGTCCGCCACCGAGCTGGCCTCCCTCATGGTGGGCCGCGCCGTCGACCTCACGGTCGACAAGGAGGACAAGGAGGCGGGCGAGGTCCGCTTCAGCATGCGGGGCGTCAGCCTCGTGGAGGACGGCATCACGCTGCTCGACGACGTCGACCTCGACGTCCGCAGCGGCGAGATCGTCGCCGTCGCCGGTGTGCAGGGCAACGGGCAGACCGAGCTCACCGAGACGATCCTCGGCCTCGTCCGGCCCTCGTCGGGGTCGATCACGCTCGACGGCACGGAGCTGAGCGGACGCAGCGTCCGGCAGGTCCTCGACGCGGGCGTGGGGTTCGTGCCGGAGGACCGCTCGACGGACGGCGTCATCGGCAGCTTCACGGTCGCCGAGAACCTCGTCCTCGACCTCTTCCACGGCCCGCCCTTCGCCAGCGGCCTCGCCTACGACCCCAAGGCGGTGCTCGCCAACGCCGAGCACCGCATCGAGGAGTTCGACATCCGCGCGGGCGGGCCCACCTCGACCGCCGGGTCGCTCTCGGGCGGCAACCAGCAGAAGGTGGTCCTCGCCCGCGAGCTGTCGCGGCCGCTGCGGCTGTTCGTCGCGTCCCAGCCGACCCGCGGCCTCGACGTCGGCTCCATCGAGTTCGTCCACAGCCGGATCGTCGCCGAGCGGGACTCCGGCGCGGCCGTGCTCGTCGTGTCGACCGAGCTCGACGAGGTCGTCGCCCTCGCGGACCGGATCGCCGTCATGTACGCGGGTCGGGTCGTCGGGGTCGTCCCCGCCGACACCCCCCGCGAGGTCCTCGGCCTCATGATGGCCGGCATGAGCGCCGACGAGGCCGCCCGCGCCCGTGCGAGCGAGGGCTCGGACGCCGCTACCAGCACCCCCAGCACCACCTCCAGCACCCCCAGCACGTCCGGAGCCGACGCATGAGCGCCCCCGCCACCGAGGCCCCCGCCGCCCCGCCGCCTCCGCCCGCGGCGCCGAGCCGCCCCACTGCGACGAGCTTCTGGCGCTCGACGGCCCTGCCGTCGCTGCTGAGCATCGCGATGGCGCTCGTCGTCGGCGCGGTCCTCATCGCCTTCAGCGACGACGACGTCCGCGAGGCCGCCTCGTACTTCTTCGCGCGACCCGGCGACACGCTCGGGGCGGTGTTCTCGAGCATCGCCGAGGCGTACGGGGCGCTGTTCCGCGGCTCGGTGCTCGACGTCCGCGCCGACAGCGTCGTCGGGGCGCTGCGGCCGATCGGGCAGACGCTGCTCTTCGCGACGCCGCTCATCGCCGGCGGCCTCGCCGTCGCCATCCCGTTCAAGGCCGGCATGTTCAACATCGGCGCCGAGGGGCAGATCATCCTCGCCGCCATCGGCGCCGCCTACGTCGGCTTCGCGTTCGACCTGCCGGTCGGGGTGCACCTCGTCGTCGCGGTCGCGGTCGGTGTCCTCGGCGGCGCGCTGTGGGGTGCGATCCCCGGGGCGCTCAAGGCGACGACCGGGGCCCACGAGGTCATCACGACGATCATGCTGAACTACGTCGCGCGGTTCCTCATCCTCTTCCTGCTCGGCACCACGTACTTCCAGCGGGAGGGTCGCGCGGACCCCATCAGCCCCCAGATCGCCGACACCGCGACGCTGCCGGCGCTCATCCCCGGTTTCGGCCGTCTCAACTGGGCCTTCGTCCTCGTCCTCGCCGCCGCGGCGCTCGCGTGGTGGCTCGTCAACCGCAGCACCGTCGGGTTCCGGCTGCGCGCGGTCGGCGCCAACGCCGAGGCGGCCCGCACCGCCGGCATGTCCGTCCCGCGGGCCTACGTCACCGCCATGGCCCTCGCCGGCGGCTTCGCCGGGCTCGCCGGGGTGTCGCAGGTCCTCGGCAGCGAGCGGGTCCTCACGACCGGCATCAGCGCCGGGCTCGGCTTCGACGCCATCACCGTCGCCCTGCTCGGTCGCGCCAACCCCGTCGGCGTCGTCGCCGCGGGCCTGCTGTTCGGCGCGCTCAAGGCGGGCGGGCTCACGATGCAGGCGCAGACCGGCACCTCGCTCGACATCGTCGTCGTCCTCCAGGCGCTCATCGTCCTGTTCATCGCCGCGCCCGCCCTCATCTCCGCGATCTTCCGCCTGCGCACCACCGGCGCCGGCGTCGGCCAGCTGTCGAAGGGCTGGAACGGATGACCACCACCGACACCCCCCGCCCCGACGTGCCGGGCCCCCGGTCCGACACCGCCGAGCCTGCGCTTCCGCACGCGCTGCCGCGCCGGCAGTGGCGCACCCCGGTCATCCTCTGGGTGCTCGCGGTCGTCGCCCTCCTCGGCTTCGCCCTCACCGCGCCCGTGGACCGCTCGAGCGCCTTCGGGCTGTCGACGGGCGGCCAGGCGATCCAGCTGCCCGACCTCGTGCTCCCGACGCTCGCGACGACCGTCGTGCTCGGCCTGCTGCTCGCCGGGCTCGCCGCGTACGCGACCGTGCTCGCCAACGCCCGCCGCGGCGTGCCGCTGTGGGTGGGGCTCGTCGCCGGCGCGGCCTTCCTGCTGTCGTTCCTCACGTGGGCGGCCGAGGGGCAGCGCATCCCCTTCACCAACCTGCTGCAGGGCGCGCTGTTCCTCGCGACGCCGCTCGTGTTCGGCGCCCTGTCCGGGGTGCTGTGCGAGCGCGCCGGCGTCATCAACATCTCCATCGAGGGCCAGCTGCTCAGCGGCGCGTTCACCTCCGCCGTCGTCGCGAGCCTCACCGGGAACGTCTACGTGGGACTGCTCGCGGCGCCCGTCGCGGGGCTGTTCTTCGGCTGGCTCCTCGCGGTGTTCGCCATCCGCTACGTCGTCGACCAGATCGTCCTCGGCGTCGTCCTCAACGTCCTCGTCATCGGCCTCACGAGCTTCCTCTACGGCCAGGTGCTCGTGAACGACGCCGACACGTGGAACCAGCCGGGGCGCCTGCCCCGGGTCGCGGTGCCGGGCCTCGTCGAGATCCCCGTCCTCGGGCCGGTCCTCTTCAACCAGTCGCTCATCGTCTACCTCATGTACGCCGCGGTCATCGCGGTCCACGTCGGGCTGTTCCGCACCCGGTGGGGGCTGCGGGTCCGCGCCGTGGGCGAGCACCCGAAGGCCGCCGACACCGCCGGGATCGACGTCAACCGGCTCCGCTTCCGCAACGTCCTCCTCGGGGGTGCGGTGGCGGGGCTCGGCGGGGCGTTCTTCACCCTCGGCTCGGTCGGCGCGTTCGGGGAGGAGATGACGGCGGGCCAGGGCTTCATCGCCCTCGCCGCCCTCATCTTCGGTCGCTGGTCGCCCGTCGGGGCGCTGCTCGCGGCGCTGCTGTTCGGTTTCGCCGCCAACCTGCAGTCGACGCTGTCGATCATCGGGACGCCCATCCCGGGCGAGTTCCTCCTCATGGCGCCGTACCTCGTGACGATCTTCGCGGTCGCCGGGCTCGTCGGGAAGGTGCGCGCCCCCGCGGCCGACGGCGTGCCGTACCGGCCGTGAGCGACGTCGACTGGCCGGCGCTGCGGGCCGCGGCGCGCGACGTCATGACGCGCGCGTACGCCCCGTACAGCCGATTCCGGGTCGGTGCCGCGGGCCTCGTCGACGACGGGCGCGTCGTCGTCGGGTGCAACGTCGAGAACGGCGCGTACGGCGTGACGCTGTGCGCGGAGTGCGGCCTCGTCTCGAGCCTGCACTCCAGCGGCGGCGGCCGGCTCGTGGCCGTGGCCGTCGTCGACGGGGACGGCGCCCCGTGCGCGCCGTGCGGGCGCTGCCGGCAGCTGCTGTGGGAGGCGGGCGGACCCACGTGCCTGCTCGACGCCGGGGAGGGCAGTGCGCCCCTGCCGATGACCGAGGTGCTGCCCGGTGCCTTCGACCTGCCCGTGCGGCCCGAGGAGGAGTCATGAGCGAGGCGTTCGACGCCGTCGACGTCATCCGCACGAAGCGGGACGGCGGGCGGCTGTCCGACGAGCAGGTCGACTGGGTCGTCGACGCCTACACCCGCGGCGTCGTCGCCGACGAGCAGATGTCGGCGCTCGCGATGGCGATCCTCCTGCGCGGCATGGACCGCGCGGAGATCTCCCGCTGGACGACGGCGATGATCGCCTCCGGCGAGCGGATGGACTTCACCGACCTGCCGCGGCCGTCGGTCGACAAGCACTCGACCGGCGGGGTGGGCGACAAGATCACCCTCCCGCTGGCGCCGCTCGTCGCGGCCTGCGGGGCCGCGGTCCCGCAGCTGTCGGGTCGCGGCCTCGGCCACACCGGCGGCACCCTCGACAAGCTCGAGTCGGTCCCCGGCTGGCAGGCGTCCCTCGACAACGACCGCATGCGGCAGGTCCTCACCGACGTCGGGGCCGTCATCTGCGCCGCCGGCAGCGGTCTCGCCCCCGCCGACCGCAAGCTGTACGCGCTGCGCGACGTCACCGGGACCGTCGAGGCGATCCCCCTCATCGCGAGCTCGATCATGAGCAAGAAGATCGCCGAGGGGACGGGCGGGCTCGTCCTCGACGTCAAGGTCGGCTCCGGGGCCTTCATGAAGTCCCTCGACGACGCGCGCGAGCTCGCCGAGACCATGGTCGGCCTCGGCGCCGACGCGTCGGTGCCGACCGTCGCGCTCCTCACGGACATGTCGACGCCGCTCGGGCTCACGGTCGGCAACGCGCTCGAGGTGCGGGAGTCCGTCGAGGTCCTCGCGGGCGGGGGCCCGCAGGACGTCGTCGACCTCACCCTCGCCCTCGCGCGGGAGATGCTCGCCCTCGCCGGCATCGACGCCGACCCCGCCGACGCCCTCCGCGACGGGCGAGCCATGGACTCCTGGCGCGCGATGGTCGCCGCGCAGGGCGGTGACCCCGACGCGCCGCTGCCGACCGCGCGGGAGACCCACACCGTCCTCGCGCCCGCGGAGGGCGTCCTCGCCCGGCTCGACGCGCTCGCCGTCGGGGTGGCGTCGTGGCGGCTCGGCGCCGGTCGCGCGCGCAAGGAGGACCCGGTGCAGGCCGGGGCGGGTGTCGAGGTCCACGCCAAGCCCGGCGCGGTGCTCCGCGGCGGGGAGCCGCTCCTCACCCTCCACACCGACACCCCCGAGCGGTTCGAGCGGGCGCTGGCGGCGCTCGAGGGCGCCTACGACGTCATCCCCGAGGGCGACCGGCCGGACCTGCGGCCGGTCGTCCTCGAGCGGGTGGCGGGCTGAGCGGGACACCGCCGGTCCAGGCGCTACGTTGGCGCGCGTGACCGTCGACCTCCGCCAGGCCCCCAAGGTCCTCCTCCACGACCACCTCGACGGCGGTCTGCGACCGCAGACCCTCGTCGAGCTCGCCGACGGCATCGGCCACGCCCTGCCGGCGACCGAGCCGGGCGCGCTCGCGACGTGGTTCGTCGAGTCCGCGGAGTCCGGCTCCCTCGAGCGCTACCTCGAGACGTTCGCCCACACCGTCGCCGTGCTCCAGACCGAGGAGGCGCTCGAGCGGGTCGCCGCCGAGGCCGTCCTCGACCTCGCCGCCGACGGCGTCGTCCACGCGGAGGTCCGCTACGCCCCCGAGCTGTGCACCGGTGGCGGGCTCGCGCTCGAGGCGGTCGTCGAGGCCGTCCAGGCCGGCTTCGCCCGCGGTGTCCGCGAGGCGGCGGCGCAGGGCGCGACGACGAGCGTCGGCACGCTGCTGTGCGCGATGCGGCAGGCCGACAACCACATGGCCGCCGCCCGGCTCGCCGTGCGCTACCGCGACGCCGGCGTCGTCGGGTTCGACATCGCCGGGCCCGAGGCCGGCTTCCCGCCGAGCCGGCAGAAGGACGCCTTCGACCTCCTGCGGGCCGAGCTCGTGCCGTTCACCGTCCACGCGGGGGAGGCCGCGGGCCTCGACAGCGTCGCCGACGCGCTCTCGGTCGGGACGCTGCGGCTCGGGCACGGCGTGCGGGTGGCCGACGACGTCGTCGCCGCCGACGCGCCGGGCGGCGCGCCGACGCTCGGCCGCCTGGCGGCGTGGGTGCGGGACCGGCGGGTGCCGCTGGAGGCGAGCCCGACGTCGAACGTCCAGACCGGCGCCGCGACGAGCATCGCCGCGCACCCCGCGACCCTCCTCAAGGACCTCGGCTTCGCCGTCACCGTCAACACCGACAACCGGCTCGTGTCCGGCACGTCGACGACCCAGGAGATGACGCTGCTGCGCGAGCAGGCCGGCTGGTCCGACGCCGACCTCGCGCTCGCGTCCGTCGCCGCGGCCGAGGCCGCCTTCCTCCCGCTGCCGGAGCGCGAGGCCCTCGTCCTGCGCGTCCGCGACGGCTGGGCCGCCCTGACGTAGGTCCGCGTCCCCGCCGACGGGGGACGGGGCGTCAGCGGGGGGTGTCGTGCACGCGAGCGAGGTGGGCGGCGACGAGCGCCTCGACCTCGGCCTTCGTCACCGGGCGGGTGCCGCACGCCTCCCAGTGACTTAGCAGGGCCGGCTCCTTGCGCGCGAGGACGAGCCCGCGGCGGACGAGGGTGAGCGGGGGCTTGCGGTGACCCGCGAGGTCCCGGGCCAGTCGCCGGACGAAGGTGACGGCGGGCCGGGAGCGCAGGTGGACCGCGTCGAGCAGCACGTCGCCGCCGCCCAGTCGCGCCACGAGCTCGGGCGCGAAGAGGCCCTCGGCGACGACGAGCCCGCCCGGGCGCACGTGCACGGGCCGGTGGCCCGTCGCCCGGCTCGTCGGGATGTCGTAGACCGGGACGTCGCACGTGCCGTCGCGGCAGAGCGCGCGCAGGGCCCGCTCGGCGGCGTCGGCGTCCCACGAGCGGGGGTCGTCCCAGTCGACGATGCCGCCCCACGCCGGCAGGCCGGGGTCGGTGACGTCGCGGTAGAAGTCGTCGAGCTGGACGACCGTCACGGCGTCGTGGCGACCCCGGAGCCGTTCGACGAGCGTCGTCTTGCCGGAGCCGCTCGCACCGGCCAGGAGGAGGACGCGGGCCGGCGACCCCGGTCCGTCCGGGGGGTCGGAGGGCACGGGGTCAGCGTCCCTTGGGGTGCCAGACGGTCTTGGTCTCCATGAAGCGGAGCATGCGGCGCGGGTCCGGCACCGCCGTCCAGTCCGGCTCCTCGCCGTCCGGGAGCTCGGCGGGGCGCACGACCCGGGTGAGGGTCTCGGCCGCAGCCGCCTCGAGGTCGCCCCACGTCGGGTCGCTGAGGCCCGCGGCGCCGGCGAGGTCGAGCGCGTCGACGTCGCGGTGGGACGCGAGCCAGGGCCCCAGCTCGGCCGCGGAGCCCGTCAGGAGGTTGACGACCCCACCCGGGACGTCGGAGGTGGCGAGGACCTCGCCGAGGGCGACGGCGGGCAGCGGCCGCTCGTAGGACGTGACGACGACGCACGTGCAGCCGGTGGCGACGACGGGCGCGACGACGCTCGTGAGCCCGAGCAGCGAGGACCGCTGGGGCGCGAGGACGGCGACGACGCCTGTCGGCTCCGGTACCGACAGGTTGAAGAACGGCCCGGCGACCGGGTTGGCGTTGCCCGCGACCTGGGCGATCTTGTCCGTCCACCCGGCGTACCAGACCCACCGGTCGACGGCGGCGGCGACCTGCGCGCGGGCGGTGGCGTCCTCGACGCCCTCGGCCTGGGCGACGAGCTCCGCGAGCTGCGCGGTGCGCCCCTCGAGCATCTCCGCGACCCGGTAGAGGACCTGTCCGCGGTTGTAGGCCGTGGCGGCGGACCAGCGGGAGAAGGCGGCGCGGGCGGCCACGACGGCGTCGCGGGCGTCCTTGCGGGACGCCTTCGCCGCCTGCGCGAGCGCGCGACCGTCCGCGCCGTGGACGGCGTACGTGCGGCCGGACTCGCTGCGCGGGAACGCCCCGCCGAGGTACAGCTTGTACGTCTTGCGCACGTCGAGGCGCTCCGACGAGGGGCTCGTGGTCATCGGACGTACGCCTCCAGGCCGTGCCGGCCGCCCTCGCGGCCGTAACCGGACTCCTTGAACCCGCCGAACGGGCTCGTGGGGTCGAACTTGTTGAACGTGTTGGCCCACACGACCCCGGCCCGGAGCCGGTCGGCGGTCCACAGGATCTTCGAGCCCTTGTCCGTCCACACGCCCGCCGACAGCCCGTACGGCGTGTTGTTCGCCTTCGCGACGGCCTCCTCCGGCGTGCGGAACGTGAGGACGGACAGGACCGGGCCGAAGATCTCCTCGCGCGCGACGCGGTGGGAGGTCTGCACCCCCGTCAGCAGCGTCGGGGTGAACCAGTAGCCGCGCTCCGGCAGGTCGCACTCCAGCGACCAGCGCTCGGCGCCCTCGGTCTCCCCGGCGGCGGTCAGCTCCTCGATGCGGCCGAGCTGCTCGGCGGAGTTGATGGCCCCGAGGTCGGTGTTCTTGTCCATCGGGTCCCCGACGCGCAGCGAGGCGAGGCGACGCTTGAGCCGGTCGACGACCTCCTCCGCGACGGCCTCCTGGACGAGCAGGCGGGAGCCCGCGCAGCACACGTGACCCTGGTTGAAGAAGATCCCGTCGACGATGCCCTCGACGGTGGAGTCGAGGGGGGCGTCGTCGTAGACGATGTTGGCGGCCTTGCCGCCGAGCTCGAGCGTCGCCTTCGTGCGCGTGCCGGCGATGCTCTTCGCGATGGCCCGCCCCACGGCGGTGGAGCCGGTGAACGCGACCTTGTCGACGCCGTCGTGGCCGACGACGGCGGCGCCGGTGTCGCCCGCCCCCGTCACGATGTTGACGACGCCCGGCGGCAGGTCCGCCTCCTGGCAGATCTCCGCGAACAGCAGCGCGGACAGCGGGGTGGTCTCGGCGGGCTTGAGCACGACCGTGTTGCCCGTCGCGAGGGCCGGGGCGACCTTCCACGCGAGCATGAGGAGGGGGAAGTTCCACGGGATGACCTGGCCGACGACCCCGTGCGGCTGCGGGTCGCGACCCAGGCCCGCCCACTCGAGCTTGTCGGCCCAGCCCGCGTGGTAGAAGAAGTGGTTCGCGACGAGGGGCACGTCGACGTCGCGGGTCTCGCGGATCGGCTTGCCGTTGTCGAGGGTCTCGACGACCGCGAGCTCCCGCGCCCGCTCGGCGACGAGGCGCGCGAGGCGGAACAGGTACTTGCCGCGCTCGGCCGGCGCCATGGGCCCCCACACCTGCTCGTGGGCCCGGCGCGCGGCGGCGACGGCGGCGTCGACGTCGGCGGTCCCCGCGTGCGCCACGCTCGACAGCCGCTCCTCGGTCGCCGGGTTGACGGTGTCGAGGGTGCGCCCGTCGGCGGCCTCGCGGAACTCGCCGTCGACGAAAAGGCCGTAGGAGTCGGCGATCGTCGCGATGCTGCGGGACTCCGGCGCGGGGGAGTACCGGAACGGGGTGTCCGACAGGTCGGTGAGCTCGCGGGCACCGGGCTCGGGGCGGCGGGGGGAGAGGTCGGTCATCGGGTCCTCGGCGGGGTCGAAGGTCGCGTCGGTGGGGTCGGGGGACTCGGGCGTCCGGCGCTCAGTCGATGCTCACGTAGTCCGCGCCGCTGTAGGCGCCGGTGCGGAGCTTCTGCCGCTGCATGAGCACGTCGTTGAGGAGGCTGGAGGCGCCGAAGCGGAAGCGGTCCGGGTGCAGCCAGCCCGGCCCCAGCGTCTCCTGCACCATGACGAGGTAGCGGAGGGCGTCCTTCGCCGTGCGGATGCCGCCCGCCGGCTTCATCCCGACCACGAGGCCGGTCGCGAGGTGGAAGTCGCGGATGGCCTCGAGCATGACGAGCGTCACCGGCATCGTCGCCGCCGGCGACACCTTGCCGGTGCTCGTCTTGATCGTGTCGGCGCCCGCGAGCATCGCGAGCCACGACGCCCGCCGGACGTTGTCGTACGTCGCGAGCTCGCCCGTCTCGAGGATGACCTTGAGCTTCGCGCGGCTGCCGTCGGGGCGGGCGCACGCGGCCCGGACCGCGACGACGTCCTCGAACACCTCGAGCCAGCGCCCGGCGAGGAAGGCGCCCCGGTCGATCACCATGTCGATCTCGTGGGCGCCCGCGGCGACGGCGTCGGCGGTGTCGAGGAGCCGGACCTTCGTCGAGGCCCGGCCGGACGGGAAGGCCGTCGCGACGGCCGCGATCCTCACCCCGGGCCGCTCGTCACCCGCCGGGGGCCGCCGCCACAGGGCGCCGACGCGGTCGAGGGCGTCGGCGACGTCCGCGACGAGGTCGCCGTACACGCACACCGCGGCCACGGGCGGGCAGCCGGTCGCCGGGTCCGGGTTCGCGGCCTTCGCGGCGAGGGTGCGGACCTTGCCGGGGGTGTCGGCGCCCTCGAGCGTCGTGAGGTCGATCATGGAGACGACGGCGTCGAGGCCCCACGCCTTGGAGTCGGTCTTGATGGACCGGGTGCCGAACTTCGCCGCGCGGGCGTTCGCGCCGACCTCGTCGACCCCCGGCAGCCCGCGCAGGAAGCGGCGCAGGCTCGTGTCGTCGACGCGCCCCACGAGGCGCTCGACCGCTCCGTCGAGGGCCGGACCGTCGCCGGGTCGGGCCTCCGCGGCGGCGGTGTCCGGGGCCGGGGCGGCGAGGTCGGTCATGGTCAGGAGCCTAACGCCGGGCAGGATGTGCGGATGCCGCCCGAGGAGCCGTCCCGCCCCGCCGGCCCCGCCGGGCCGGTCGACCCCGCCGACGCGCCGGCGGAGTTCCGGCCGGGCGCGGTGCGGGTGCTGGCGGTCGCGTGGTGGGTGCTCGCGGGGGTGCTCGTCGTCGACCTCGTCGCCAACGGGACGCTCACGAGCGTCCTGCTCGGCGGGGGCGTCCTCGCCCTCGCCTCCGCGGTCGTCCACGCCCTGTTCTGGCGACCCGCGGTGCGGGTCGACCGGGGCGGGGTCGAGCTCGTCAACGTGTGGCGGACGGTCCGCCTGCCGTGGTCGACCCTGGAGGACCTCGACACCCGCTGGGCGCTCACGCTGACCGCTGCCGGGCGGCGCTGGTCGTCGTGGGCCGCGCCGGCGTCGGGGCGCCGCATCCGGCCGGTCCGGCGCTCGGAGACGCCGTGGGCGGAGCGGGACGCCGAGGGGATCGCCGGGAGCCGGGCCCCCGGGTCGAGCGCCGGGGAGGCGGCCGTGCTGGTCGGGACCCGCTGGGAGCGGTGGCGACAGGCACCGGGACCGGTCCGCGCCGAGGGGACGGGCGAGCCCGTGGTGCGCTGGGAGCCCGCCGCGCTGCTGCCGCTCGCGGCCGCCGGTCTCGTGCTCCTCGCGGGGGTGCTCACCGCGCTCGGGTGAACGGTCGAGCCGGTCGGGACGCTCAGGAGGTGAGCAGCTCCCGCACCTGCTGCTGCAGGGCGTCGAGGCGTCCGGCGCCGGCGGCGCGCGCCGCCGCGAGGTCGGTTCCCACGACCGGCTGGACGACCTCGCAGTACGCCTTGAGCTTCGGTTCCGTGCCGGAGGGCCGCACGACGACGCGGGCGCTCGTCCCGTCGTCGGGCCCGCCGTCGGCCGCAGCCGCGAGGCGGACCCCGCTCGTGGGCGGGAGCCCGTCGACGCCGGCCGACAGGTCCTCGACGCTCACGGGGCCGAGGCCCGCGAGGTCCGCCGGGGGTGTGCGCAGCAGTCCCGACAGCACCGACGGCACGACCGACATGTCGGCGAGGCGCAGCGTGACCGGCGCCGTGAGGTGGGCGCCGTGCGCGCGGTGCAGGTCGTCGAGGAGGTCGAGCAGCCCCCGGCCGTCGGCGGCGGCGCGGGCGGCGAGCTCTGCGACGAGGAGGGCCGCGCTCACGCCGTCCTTGTCCCGCACCACCCCCGGCGCCACGCAGTACCCGAGGGCCTCCTCGTAGCCGTAGACGAGGCCCGGCACGCGCGCGATCCACTTGAAGCCCGTGAGCGTCGTCGCCGACCGGGTGCCGTGCGCCGCGGCCACGCGGTGCAGCAGCGCCGACGACACGAGGGACGCGGCGAGGGTCGCGGGCTCGCCGTCGTCGACCGGAGGGGGCGCGTCGCCGCCGCGGGTGAGGACGTGCTCGGCGAGCAGGGCGCCCACCTCGTCGCCGCTCAGCTGCCGCCACCCGGCGGGGTCGTCGCGGGGGCCCCGCGACGGGTCCGGCACCGCGACGCTGCAGCGGTCGGCGTCGGGGTCGTTGGCGATGACGAGGTCCGCACCGGAGCCCGCGGCGAGGGCGAGGGCGAGGTCGAGCGCCCCCGCCTCCTCGGGGTTGGGGAACGGGACGGTGGGGAAGTCGGGGTCGGCGGCCGCCTGCTCGGGCACGGGGGTGACGTCGGTGAAGCCCGCCCGCCCGAGCACGTCGCGCAGCAGCGCGTCGCCCACGCCGTGCATCGCGGTCGTGACGACCCGCAGGTCGCGGGGCCCCGGCACGGCGAGGGCCGCGACGGTCCCCGCGTAGGCGTCGAGGAGGTCCTCACCGGTGCCCGCCCAGCCCGACCCGGCGCGCGGCACCGCGACGGACGGCGGCGCGGCGTCGATGGCCGCGGCGATGCCCGCGTCGGCGGGCGGGACGATCTGGACGCCCGCGCCCGGGTCGGGCGACACGCGGCCGCCGAGGTAGACCTTGTAGCCGTTGTCGTCCTTCGGGTTGTGGCTCGCCGTCACGACGACGCCGGCGTCGGCGTCGAGACGCCGGACGGCGTGGGCCACGACGGGGGTCGGCACGGGCCGGTCGACGAGGGTGGCGTCGCAGCCGGCGGCGGTCAGCACGGCGGCGGTGTCGCGCGCGAACTGCTGCGAGCCGTGGCGCGCGTCGTGCCCGACGACCACCCGGGGCGTCTCGCCGGCGAGTGCCGACTGCGCCCGCAGCCACGTCGCGAGGCCGGCGGCGGCGCGGACGACGACCGCCCGGTTCATGCGGTTGGGTCCCGGTCCCATGCGCCCGCGCAGCCCGGCGGTGCCGAAGGTGAGGGACGCGCCGACGCTGTCGCGCAGCTCCTCGGCGGCGGCCGCGTCGCCCGCGTCGGCGGCGGCGACGAGGTCGCGCAGGGCCGTCGCGTCCGCGGGGTCGACGTCGCCGTCGGCCCACGCGAGCGCCTCGGCGCGCAGGAGCGCCGCGGCGTCGCTCACGCGGCCGACACCCGGTCGACGACGGCGGCGAGGAGGCGACCGCACCGCTCCGCGGCCTCCCGGCCCGCGTCGAGGACCTCCTGGTGGTCGAGCGCCTGACCGCTCGTGCCCGCCGCGAGGTTCGTCACGAGCGACAGCCCGAGCACCTCCAGACCGAGGGCGCGGGCGGCGATGGTCTCCAGCGCCGTCGACATCCCGACGAGGTCGCCGCCGAGCACGCCGACCATCCGGACCTCGGCGGGGGTCTCGTACTGCGGGCCGTGCAGCTGCGCGTACACGCCCTCCGGCAGGGACCCGTCGACCTCCCGGGCGAGGTCGCGCAGGCGGGGGGAGTACGCGTCGGTGAGGTCGACGAACGTCGCGCCGCGCAGGGGCGTCGCGCCCGTGAGGTTGAGGTGGTCCCGCAGCAGGACGGCGGTCCCGGGACCCCACTCGGCGTTGAGGGAGCCGCAGCCGTTCGTGAGGACGACGTGGCGGCAGCCGAGGGCAGCGGCGGTGCGGACGCCGTGGGCGACCGCGTCGACGCCGTGGCCCTCGTAGAAGTGGGTGCGGGCGGCGACGAGCAGGACGAGCCGGCCGGAGGCGGTGCGGACCACGCGCAGCCGGCCGTGGTGCCCCGCGACGCTCGAGGCGCGGAAGCCGGGCACGTCGGCCGCGGCGACGTCGACCACCACCTCGCCGAGCAGGTCGGCGGCCTGGCCCCAGCCGGACCCGAGGACGACGGCGGTGTCGACGGCGGCGTCCGCGGGCAGGCCCGCGCGCTCCCGGACGGTGGCGGCGGCCCGGGCGGCGAGGTCCTGCCACGCGGGCCCGTCCGGTCCCTGGTCGGCTGTCGTGGCGGTGGGGTCCGTCGCGCTCGTCACCCGGCGGAGCGTACCGATGGTCGTCGTCGTCGTGGTCGGCCGCGACCCGCGGGGCGGGTCGGTCGGGCGCGGGAGAGCATGGGGGCGTGCCGTCCCCACCGACGCCGCGCCCGGGCCCGGGCACGGAGCGGCTGCTCGCCGCGGACGCCGCCCGCGGGCTCGCGCTCCTGGGCGCGGCGACGGCGACCGCGCTGCTGTGGGTGCACGGCCGGCAGCTGGGCGCGGGGTACCGCCCGCTCGGCGCGGGCCGGCTCGATGCGGTGGCGGACGGGCTCACCGCGCTGCTCGTCGACAACCGGGTCCTGCCGCTGCTCGCCGTGGCGCTCGGCGCCGGGCTCGTCGTCCGCGTGCGGCGGCGGGGACACGTCGACGTCACGCGGCGCGCCGGCGTCCTCCTCGCCCTCGGTGCGGCGCACGCCGTCCTCGTCTCCGAGGCGGACCCGCTCGGGGTGCTCGCGCTCGTCCTGCTCGCGGGGCTGCCGCTCGCGACGGCCCGGCGCCGCTGGGCGGTGCTCGTGTGCGTGGGCGCGGTCGTCCCGCTGCTGCTCCAGGGGGCGGCGGACGGGCTCGGTGGCACGGCCGGGTTCCCGGACCCGCCGGCGTCGTACCCGCTGTCGGCACTGGACCGGACCGGGACGTGGCTGCTGGGTCTCGTGCTCGCGCCGCTGTTCCAGGGCGGGCTCCTCGTGGCACTGGTCGCGGGGGTCTGGCTGGTCCGCAGCGGCTGGCTGCTCGCCCCGCACGAGCACAGGCGCGGCCTCGCCGCGCTCGCGGTGACGGGCACGCTCGTCGGGCTGCTGGGCGCCGTGCCCTACGCCCGGCTCGTCGCCGGGGCGGGGGCCGCGGACCCGGGTCGTGCCACCGCGGCGGGCGCCCTCGACGCCGTCACCGGCCCCGCGGGCGCCGTCGGCGTCGTCGCGGCGCTCGCCCTGGTCGCGGCCCGGGGCGTCGGCCCGGCGTGGCTGCGGGCGCTCGCCCGGCTCGGGCGGCACTCCCTCGTCGTCTACCTCGCGACGTCCGTGGTGCTCGCCGGTCTGCTCGCGCCGTGGGCCGGGGGGCTCGGGGACCGGTGGGGGACCGCGGCGCTCACGGCGCTCGGCGCCACCGCGTGGGCCGCGGCGCTGGGCGTCGTCGGTCTCCTCGCCGTCGCCCGGGACCGGCGCGCGCGACGGGGCGAGGAGCCGGGCGAGGACCCTCAGCCGACGGAGCGGCAGGGGCGGGCGCGCAGCTCGGCGACGTAGTCGGCGGGTGCCCCGCCCTTCTCCGCGGCGTCGGCGACGAGACCGACCGTCAGCGCCGACGGCAGGCCGCCCTCGTAGGCGTCGAGGACGTAGAGGAACGCGGGCACGCTGCCGTCGAGGGTCTGCACCCGCACCGTCAGGCGGCGGAAGAGGCCCATCGACACCCCCTCCCACGCGTCGAGGAGGTGCTCGTCGCCTGGCGCGACCTCGTAGAGCACGACGTAGACGGCGCTGTCCGGCCGCTCGGGGCACTCCACGACCGTCGGCAGGGGGCCGTCCCAGCCGTGCTCCTCCCCGCCGAACGTCAGCCGCCAGCCCGGCAGCCAGCCCGAGCCCCGGACCGGGGAGCGGGGGGCCCGCTCGGCCATCCGGTCGGGGTCGAGGTTGCCCGCGTAGGCGGCGTAGAGCATGGCAGCGCACTGTAGTGCGGGTCGTGCCCGCGAGGACGGGCGCGGCGGCGCCCGGGCTGGTGCCGCCGGGTGCGCCTGGAAGGATGGCGGCCGTGAGCGAGGCACCCCACCGGCCCCAGCAGCACGTCGTCGTCGTCGGCGGGGGACCGGGCGGCTACGAGGCCGCCCTGGTCGCCGCGCAGCTCGGCGCCGACGTCACCGTCGTCGACGAGGACGGTCTCGGTGGCGCCGCGGTCCTCACCGACTGCGTGCCGAGCAAGACGCTCATCGCGACGAGCGAGGTCATGACGCAGGTCGACGGCTCGTCCCGGCTCGGCGTCCGCTACCCCAGCGCCGTCGCGGCCGGCGAGCACGTCGGCGTCGACATCGGCACCGTCAACGCGCGCGTCAAGCGGCTCGCCACCGCCCAGTCCCGCGACATCCGCCGCTCCCTCGAGGCCGTGGGGGTGCGGGTGGTGACGGGCCGCGGCCGGCTCACCGACGGTGCCGTGGAGGTCGAGGGCGGGGACGGCCCGGGGCGTTTCCCGGCCGACGCCGTCCTGCTGTCGACGGGGGCGACGCCCCGTCGGCTGCCCTCGGCGATGCCGGACGGGGAACGCATCCTCGACTGGCGCCAGCTGTACGACCTCGACGTCCTGCCCGAGCGGCTCGTCGTCGTGGGGTCCGGCGTCACCGGCGCCGAGTTCGCCTCCGCCTACCTCGCCCTCGGCAGCGAGGTCGTCCTCGTCTCCTCCCGCGACCGCGTGCTGCCCGGCGAGGACGCCGACGCCGCGACCGTCCTGGAGGACGCGTTCCGCCGCCGCGGCATGCGGGTGCTGTCCCGCTCGCGGGCGGAGACGGTCGAGCGCGTCGGGGACGGGGTGGTCGTGCGGCTGTCCGACGGCAGCACGGTCGAGGGCTCGCACTGTCTCATGGCCGTCGGCTCGACCCCGAACACGGCCGGGATGGGCCTGGAGGACGTCGGGGTCGAGCTCACCCCCAGCGGCCACGTGGCCGTCGACCGGGTGTCCCGCACGAGCGTGCCCGGGGTGTACGCGGCCGGGGACTGCACGGGCGTGCTCGCGCTCGCGAGCGTCGCCGCGATGCAGGGCCGGATCGCGATGCGCCACCTGCTGGGCGACGCCGTGCGGCCGCTGTCGCTCAAGACCGTCGCGAGCAACATCTTCACCGCCCCGGAGATCGCGACGGTCGGGTGGACGCAGGCGCAGCTCGACAGCGGCGAGGCGCAGGGCAACGGCGTCATGCTGCCGCTCGCGACGAACCCGCGGGCGAAGATGCAGGGCGTCGACGAGGGTTTCGTCAAGCTGTTCGCGCGGACCGGGTCCGGCACGGTGCTCGGCGGGGTCGTCGTCGGCCCGCGCGCGAGCGAGCTCATCTTCCCCATCACGCTCGCCGTCGAGCACCGGCTGACGGTCGACGACATGGCCCGCGCGTTCACCGTCTACCCGAGCCTGTCCGGCTCGATCGCCGAGGCGGCCCGCCAGCTGCACCCCGCGCCGCTCGCCTGAGGGTCGCGGGCCCGGATTCTCGGGCCCGACGGCCGCTCGCGGGCCCTACGCGATCTCGCAGACCACCGCTCCGGCGGTGACGGTCCCGCCGACGCTCACCTGCAGGCCCTTGACGGTCCCGGCCTTGTGGGCGGTGAGCGGCTGCTCCATCTTCATCGCCTCGAGGACGGCGACGAGGTCCCCCTCGGCGACCTCGTCCCCCTCGGCGACGACGACCTTGACGACGGTCGCCTGCATCGGGCTCGTGAGGGCGTCACCGGACACCGCCGCGCCGCCGGAGGCCTTGCGCCCGCTGCGGCGGGGCGCCCGCTGCAGCCCCCCGGCCGCGCCGGCACCCGCGGCGGCGACCGCGAACCCGGCGGGGAGCGCGACCTCGACGCGGCGCCCGTCGACCTCGACGACGACACGCTGCTTCTCGCCGCCGCCGGCCTCGTCCGCCCCGCCGCCGCCGCCCGGCGACCACGGCGCGATCGTGTTGTCGAACTCCGTCTCGATCCAGCGGGTGTGGACCGTGAAGGCCTCGTCCGGGTCGGCCGGGGCGAACGCGGGGTCGGAGACGACGGTCCGGTGGAACGGGATCACCGTCGGCAGGCCCTCGACCGTGAACTCCGCGAGCGCCCGCCGCGACCGCTCGAGCGCCTGCTGCCGGGTGGCGCCGGTGACGACGAGCTTCGCGAGCATGGAGTCGAAGCCGCCGCCGACGACGCTGCCGGCCGTGACGCCGGAGTCCAGCCGGACGCCGGGACCGCTCGGCGGCCGCCACACGTCGACGGGGCCGGGCTGGGGGAGGAACCCGCGCCCGGCGTCCTCGCCGTTGATGCGGAACTCGATGGAGTGCCCCCGCTCCTCGGGGTCGTCGTAGCCGAGGGCCTCGCCCGCCGCGACGCGGAACTGCTCGCGGACGAGGTCGATGCCCGTGACCTCCTCCGAGACGCAGTGCTCGACCTGCAGGCGCGTGTTGACCTCGAGGAAGCTGATGGTGCCGTCCTGCCCGACGAGGAACTCGCACGTGCCGGCCCCGACGTAGCCGGCCTCCCGCAGGATCGCCTTCGACGCCGCGTACAGCTGCTCCACCTGCGCCTGCGACAGGAACGGTGCCGGGGCCTCCTCGACGAGCTTCTGGTGGCGCCGCTGCAGCGAGCAGTCCCGGGTCGACACGACGACGACCCCGCCGTGGGTGTCGGCGAGGCACTGGGTCTCCACGTGGCGCGGCCGGTCGAGGTACCGCTCGACGAAGCACTCGCCGCGCCCGAACGCGCCGACGGCCTCGCGGACGGCGGACTCGTAGAGCTCCGGGACCTCCTCGAGGGTGCGGGCGACCTTGAGGCCGCGCCCGCCGCCGCCGAACGCGGCCTTGATGGCGATCGGCAGGCCGTGCTCCTGTGCGAAGGCCACGACCTCGTCGGCGTCGGCGACCGGGTCCGGGGTGCCGGCGACGAGCGGCGCCCCCGCCCGGGCGGCGATGTGCCGCGCCGACACCTTGTCCCCGAGGTCGCGGATCGCCTGCGGCGGCGGACCCACCCACACGAGGCCGGCGTCGATCACGGCCTGCGCGAAGTCGGCGTTCTCCGACAGGAACCCGTAGCCGGGGTGCACGGCGTCCGCGCCGGCCTTCTCCGCGACCGCGAGCAGCTTCGCGACGTCGAGGTAGGTCTCGGCCGAGGTGCTGCCCCCGAGGGCGAACGCCTCGTCCGCCGCGGTGACGTGGGGGCTGTCGGCGTCCGGGTCCGCGTAGACCGCCACCGAGCGGAGACCGTGGTCGGCGCACGCCCGGGCGACGCGCACGGCGATCTCACCCCGGTTCGCGATGAGCACGGTGGTGAAGGGCCGGGCGGACCCGGCGGCGGGGGAGGACAGCGTCGTCGACATCGCTGCGGAGCCTAGCCGGACGCCGTGCGGGGAGGCCGCCGCGCACCGACGTGCGTCGTCCGGGATGTCCGGGTATGACTGCTTCGTGTCACCCCCGGTCGCCGGACCGGGCGGTCACGGGTCCCGGCGACGCCGCCGGGAGGAGGGGGACGCCGATGACGGCGGACCGGAACGAGAGACGGGCGCCGCTGGGGCTGCGCCGGGGTCTGGCTCCCGCGCTGGGGGTGGTGCCGCTGGCGGTGCTCGCCGCGTGCGGTGGCGGCGACCCCGGGGCCGCGACGAGCCTCACGTGGTACACGATCCCGGACAACGGCGGCCAGGCGGAGGTCGCCGCCGCGTGCAGCGAGTCCTCCGAGGGCGCGTACACGATCGAGACCGCGAGCCTGCCGAGCGACGCCGACGCCCAGCGCGAGCAGCTCATCCGCCGCCTCGCCGCGAACGACGCCTCGATCGACATCATGAGCCTCGACCCGCCGTTCGTGCCGGAGTTCGCCGAGGCCGGCTTCATCGCCGACATCCCCGACGAGCTCGCGGAGACGTTCACCGACGACGTCTTCGACGCCGCCGTCGAGAGCGCGACGTGGAAGGACGAGCTCGTCGCCGCGCCGATGTGGACCAACACGCAGCTGCTCTGGTACCGCACCTCCGTCGCCGAGGAGGCGGGACTCGACCTCGAGAGCGGACCGGTGACGTGGGAGCAGGTCATCGACGCCGCCGAGGAGACCGGCACGACGATCTCGGTCCAGGCCAACCGCTACGAGGGCTACACCGTCTGGATCAACGCGCTCATCGAGGGCGCGGGCGGGCAGGTGCTGGAGAACCCGGAGGCCGAGCCCGAGGACCTCGAGCTCGGCCTCGACGGGGACGCCGCCGCCGAGGCCGCCGCGGTCATCCGGCAGGCCGTCGACGCCGGGGTCGTGGGCCCGAGCGTGTCGACGTCGACGGAGGAGGAGTCCCTCGCGCTGTTCCAGCGGGAGGGCAGCGGCTTCATGGTCAACTGGCCGTACGTCTACGAGGCCTTCAACGGCGCGGTCGAGAGCGGCGCCCTCGACGAGGCGTTCCTCGACGACCTCGGCTGGACGACGTACCCCCGCACCGTCGAGGGCGAGGAGGCCGCCCCGCCGTTCGGCGGCGGAGCGGTCGGCGTCGGGGCGTTCAGCGAGAACGGCGACCTCGCGCTCGAGGCCGTCGAGTGCCTCGTGAGCCCGGAGAGCCAGAAGCTGCTGTGGCAGGTCAACGGCGTGCCCGCCGCGACCCGCTCGGTCTACGACGACGAGGAGATCCAGGAGCAGTACCCCGCGGCGGACGCCATCCGCGAGTCCATGGAGCTGTCCCGGCCGCGGCCGCTGACCCCGTACTACGGCGAGGTGTCGCAGTCCCTGCAACGCACCTTCCACCCGCCCGGCGAGGTCGACCCCGACCGCACCCCGCAGGAGGCGGCCGACCTCATCCAGGGCGTGCTGGCGAAGGAGGACCTGCTGTGAGCACGAGCGCGTCCGCGGCGACCGCCGCGGGGACAGGGGACCTGCGGCTGGAGCGCAGGGGTGACGGGAGCGACGACGGCGGACCGCCGGGTGACGGCGGGAACCGCCGGGCGCAGGAGGTGGCGAGGGCCCGAGCGAGCGAGCGGGTGCGCGCCGAGCGCCGCCTCGGCTGGCTGCTCGCCGGTCCCGCCTTCGTCGTCATGCTGTCGGTGACCCTCTACCCGATCCTCCAGGCGACGTACGACTCGCTGTTCGACTACCGCCTCACCGACCCCGACAACAGGGCGTTCGTCGGGCTGGAGAACTACGGGGTCATCCTCACCGACCCCGTGTGGTGGCGGGCCTTCGGCGTGACGTCCCTCATCACCGTCATCACGGTCGTCGTGGAGCTCGTCCTCGGCTTCGCCCTCGCCCTCGTCATGCACAAGGTGCTGACGGGCCTGCGGGGGATCGTCCGGGCCGCGATCCTCATCCCGTACGCGATCATCACCGTCGTCTCCGCGTTCGCGTGGCAGTTCGCCTTCGCCAACGACACGGGCTTCGTCAACACGTGGTTCCGGCTCGGCCAGCTCGACTGGTTCGGCGACTTCTGGACCGCCCTCGTCGTCATCTGCGCGAGCGAGATCTGGAAGACGACGCCGTTCATCTCCCTCCTCCTGCTCGCCGGCCTCGCGCAGGTGCCGGAGGACATGCAGGAGGCCGCGAAGGTCGACGGCGCGACGTGGTGGGAGCGCTTCCGCCGCGTGACGGTCCCGAGCATGAAGGCGTCGATCATGGTGGCGGTCCTGTTCCGCGCCCTCGACGCGTTCCGGGTCTTCGACAACATCTTCATCATGACGAACGGTGCGCAGGGCACCGAGTCGCTGTCGATCCTCGCCTACCGGCAGACCATCAGCCGGGTCGAGATCGGGCTCGGCTCCGCCGTGTCGGTCCTGCTGTTCCTGTCCGTCGTCCTCATCGCCGTCGGCTTCGTCAAGGGGTTCAAGGTCGACCTCGCCGCAGGGAGGAACAGCTGATGCCCGGCCGCACCCGCGAGAAGGTCCTCTGGTACGTCGCGGCGCTCGTCGTCGTCCTCTACGCCCTGTTCCCGGTGGCGTGGATCGTGTCGCTGTCGCTCAAGCCGACGGCCGACCTCACGAACCGGCAGTTCCTGCCGACGACGCCGACGCTGGAGAACTACGAGCAGATCCTCCTGGGCGACGCCCGGGAGCTCTTCCTGCCCGCGCTCGGCGTCTCCGTCGTCGTGTCGGGGCTGTCGACGCTGCTCGCGGTCGTCCTCGCGACGTTCTGCGCGTACGCGATCGCGCGGCTCGACTTCCCGGGCAAGCGGTTCGTCCTCGGCTCCGCCCTCGCGGTGTCGATCTTCCCCGTCATCAGCATCGTGACGCCGCTGTTCAACGTGTGGCGCTCCATCGGGCTGTACGACACGATCCCCGGCCTCGTCATCCCGTACATGGCGCTCACGCTGCCGCTGTCGATCTGGGTGCTGTCGGCGTTCTTCCGGCAGATCCCGTGGGAGCTCGAGCAGGCCGCGCAGGTCGACGGGGCGACGACGTGGCAGGCGTTCCGGAAGGTCATCGTCCCGCTCGCCGCGCCCGGGGTGTTCACCACCGCGATCATCGCGTTCTTCATCGCGTGGAACGACTTCGTCTTCGGCATCTCGCTGACCTCGACGGAGCGGGCCCGACCGGTGCCCGCCGCGCTCGCGTTCTTCACGGGCGAGTCGCAGTTCGTCGAGCCGACCGGCGCCATCGCCGCGGCGGCCGTCGTCGTGACCGTCCCCGTCGTCGTCCTCGTCCTCATCTTCCAGCGCCGGATCGTGTCCGGCCTCACGTCCGGCGCCGTCAAGGGGTAAGGAGCACTCCCGTGGCACAGATCCAGCTGAAGAACATCGTCAAGGTCTACGGGGACGGCTTCGCGGCCGTCGACGACGTCAGCATCGACATCGACGACGGCGAGTTCGTCATCCTCGTCGGGCCGTCCGGGTCGGGGAAGTCGACGCTGCTGCGCATGATCGCCGGCCTGGAGGACATCACGTCCGGCGACCTCACCATCGGCGGCACCCGGGTCAACGAGAAGGCGCCGCGCGACCGCGGCCTCGCGATGGTCTTCCAGAACTACGCCCTGTACCCGCACCTCACGGTGTACGAGAACATCGCGTTCCCCCTGCGGCTCGCCAAGCACAGGATGAAGGACGCCGACGTCGACGCCGCCGTCCGCAACGCCGCCGGGCTGCTGGAGCTGGAGGAGCACCTCGAGCGCAAGCCCGCCAACCTCTCCGGCGGGCAGCGCCAGCGCGTGGCCATGGGGCGGGCGCTGGTCCGGGAGGCCAACGCGTTCCTCTTCGACGAGCCCCTGTCGAACCTCGACGCCAAGCTGCGCGGGCAGATGCGGACGGAGATCGCCCGGCTGCAGCGCCGGCTCGGCACGACGACGGTCTACGTCACGCACGACCAGACGGAGGCCATGACGCTCGGCGACCGCGTCGCCGTGCTGCGGCGCGGCGTGCTCCAGCAGGTCGCGAGCCCCCGCGAGCTGTACGAGCAGCCCGTCAACCTCTTCGTCGCCGGGTTCATCGGCTCCCCGCCGATGAACTTCGTCCCCGGCCGGGTCGACGGCGGCACCCTCCACCTGCCGTTCGGCGACCTCCCGCTGCCGGAGGACATGGTGGCCGCCGTCGGCGACCGCGAGGTCGTGGTCGCGGGGGTCCGCCCCGAGCACTTCGAGGACGCGTCCCTCGTCGACGACGACCGCGAGGGCGGCGTGACGTTCGAGGCGGACGTCGACGTCACCGAGTGGCTCGGGGACGAGCTGTACGCGTACGTGCCGTTCGAGGCCGAGGGCGAGGTCCGGCAGAAGCTCGAGGACCTCGACCGCGAGCTCGACGGCGAGGGCATGCGCACGCAGCTGGTCGTCGCGCTCGACGGGCAGAGCCGGGTGCGCGACGGGTCACGGGCCCGGCTGTGGCTCGACACGACCCGCATGCACCTGTTCGACCCCGAGACGGGGGAGAACCTCACCCGGGACGAGGAGAAGGCCGCGCAGCTCGGCAAGGAGAGCGCCGACGCGCGACGGGAGGCGCTGGAGCGCGAGAAGCAGCACCGGGACGCCGCCGCGTCCGACGGCGGGCGCCCGCGCACCGTCGACGTGCGCGACCAGGGGCAGCGGACGGGCGCCCGGGCCTGAGCCCGGGTCGACCCGGCCCCGCGGCGCGCGGTCCGGCACCGGCGACTCAGCGGGGGAGCGTCAGCACCTCGACGCCGTCCTCGGTCACCGCCACCGTGTGCTCGCTGTGCGCCGTCCGGCACCCGGTCGCGCTGCGCAGCGTCCAGCCGTCGTCGTCGACGACGAGCTCGTCGGTGTCCGCCATGACCCACGGCTCCAGCGCGAGCAGCAGCCCGGGTCGCAGGACGTACCCGCGCCCGGGCCGGCCGTCGTTCGGCACGTGCGGGTCCTGGTGCATCGTCGAGCCGACGCCGTGGCCACCGAACTCGGTGTTGACCGGGTGGCCCGCGCCCCGCAGCACCGTCCCGATGGCGTGCGAGAGGTCACCGATCCGCACCCCCGGTCCCGCGGCGTCGATCGCCGCGGCGAGGGCGCGCTCGGTCACCTCGACGAGCGGGTCGGGCGCCTCGTCCGGGCGCGCGCCGACGACGAAGCTGAGGGCCGAGTCGGCGACGACGCCGTGGAGGGACACCGCGAGGTCGAGCGACACGAGGTCGCCGTCGGCGAGCACCTGGTCGCGGGGGCGCCCGTGGAGGACCGCGTCGTTCACCGACGTGCAGACGTAGTGGCCGAAGGGCCCGCGGCCGAACGACGGCGCGTAGTCGACGTAGCACGACACGGCGCCCGCCGCCTCGATCATCCGCCGCGCCTCCGCGTCGAGCTCGAGGAGGTTCGTGCCCGGCGTGCTGCGTTCCCGCAGCGTCCGGAGGATGTCCGCGACCAGGGCGCCGGTCTCCCGGCCCCGGGCCACCTCGGCGGGCGACAGGAGCTCGATCACACCCTCCAGCCTGCCGTACCCGGTGGCTCGTGCCCCCGGCGGCGCCCTCAGCCGCGCAGCAGGTCGAGGGCCTGGCGGGCGATCTCGCCCTCCTCGTCGGTCGGGACCACGAGAGCCGCGGCCGGGCTGCCGTCCTCGCTCAGCACCCCGACCTCACCGGGCTGCGAGGCCGCGGCGTCGTTGCGTCCCTCGTCGAGCCGCACCCCGAGCACGCCGAGGCCCCGGCAGACGTCGCGGCGCACCCGGGCGGAGTTCTCCCCGACCCCTGCGGTGAAGGCGAGCGCGTCGAGGCCGCCGAGGGCGACGGCGTAGGCGCCGACGTAGGCACGGATCCGGTAGGCGTACACCTCGAGCGCGAGACGGGCGTCGGTGTCGCCGCCGTCGGCCCGGCGCTCGACGTCGCGGAGGTCGCTGTCGCCGCACAGACCGCGCAGCCCGGACGCCGTGTTGAGCGCCGTCTCGACGGCCTCGGCGTCGAGCCCGGCGACCCGGCGCAGGTGCCCGGCCAGGGCGGGGTCGACCTCCCCGCTCCGGGTGCCCATGACGAGCCCGCCGAGCGGGGTCAGCCCCATCGACGTGTCGACGCTGCGCCCGCCGAGAACCGCGCACGCGCTCGCGCCGTTGCCGAGGTGGAGCACGACCACGCGCGAGGCCTCCGCCGGCACCCCGCGCTCGCGCGACAGCCACGCGGCGGCGGTCCGCGACACGTACGCGTGGGACGTGCCGTGAAAGCCGTAGCGGCGGACGCCGTGCTCCCGCCGCCAGTCGCCCGGCACCGCGTACGTGGCCGCACCGGCCGGCATGTCGGCGTGGAAGGCCGTGTCGAAGACCGCGACGTGCGGGACGTCGGGGAAGCGGTCGCGCGCCGCCCGGATGCCCGCGGCGTTGACCGGGTTGTGGAGCGGCGCGAGCACCGCGAGCTCCTCGATCCGGGCGAGGACGGCGTCGTCGACGACGACCGGACCGGAGTGGTCCTCGCCGCCGTGGACGACACGGTGCCCGACCGCGGTGACGTCGTCGGCGGCTGGGCCGTGGGCGCGGATGGCGTCCGCGGCGACCAGCAGCGCGGCGGCGTGGTCGGGGGCGTCGACGGCCTCGCCGTCGACGGCCCGCCCGTGCGGCCCGTCGTGGCGCAGCCGGGCGCCGCCGGACCCGATCCGCTCGACGAGGCCGCCGCCGAGGCGCTGCGCCGGCGCCGTCGGGTCGTCGGAGGGCTCGAGCACGGCGTACTTCAGCGACGACGAGCCGGCGTTGACGACGAGGACGCTCACGACGCCGCCCCCGCCGACCGCTCCGTCTCCTGCGCCTGCACGGCGGTCACCGCCACGGTCGTCGCGATGTCGTCGACCGTCGCGCCGCGGGACAGGTCGTTGACGGGGGCGTTGAGCCCCTGGAGCACGGGCCCGACGGCCGTCGCGCCCGCGGAGCGCTGGACCGCCTTGTACGTGTTGTTGCCGGTGTTGAGGTCCGGGAACACGAGGACCGTCGCGCGTCCGGCGACGGGGGAGTCGGGCAGCTTGGTCGCCGCGACCGCGGGGTCGACCGCGGCGTCGTACTGCAGCGGGCCCTCGACGAGGAGCTCCGGGCGGCGCTCCCGCACGAGGGCCGTCGCGGTGCGGACCCGGTCGACGTCCTCGCCGGAGCCGGACGTGCCCGTGGAGTACGACAGCATCGCGACGCGCGGCTCCACCCCGAACGCCTCCGCGGTGCCCGCCGAGGACACCGCGATGTCGGCGAGCTGCTCGGCGGTGGGGCTCGGCACGACCGCGCAGTCGCCGTACACGAGCACGCGGTCCGGCAGGAGCATGAAGAAGACGCTCGACACCACCGACACCCCGGGCCGGGTCCGGATGATCTCGAACGCGGGTCGGATGGTGTGCGCGGTCGTGTGGACCGAGCCGGACACCATCCCGTCCGCCTCGCCGGCGTGGACCATGAGCGTGCCGAAGTACGACACGTCGGTGACGACGTCGTGGGCCTGCTCGGGCGTCACCCCGCGGTGGGCGCGCAGCCGGGCGTACGTCTCCGCGTACCGGTCCCGGCGCTCGTCGTGCACGGGGTCGACGACCTCGGCCTGCTGGAGCACGGACGCGTCCACCCCGGCCGCGACCGCGGCGGCCGTCACCTCGTCGGGGTCCCCGAGGAGCACGAGGTCGGCGACCCCGCGCCGCAGCACCCGCTCGGCGGCGCGCAGCACCCGTGGCTCCGTGCCCTCCGGCAGGACGATGCGGCGGCGGTCGGCGCGCGCGCGTTCGAACAGGTCGTGGGTGAACATCACGGGCGTGACGGCCTCGCTCGGCGCGAGCGCGACGCCGTCGAGCCACGCCTCGGCGGGCACGTGCTCGGCGGCGAGCTGCAGCGCCGCCTCGATCTTCCGCTCGGACCCGGCCCGCATGCGCCCGCGGAGCCCGGCGGCGACGGTCGCGACCTCGAAGGTCGAGCCGGGGGCGACGACGACGGGCGGGCTCGGGGTGAAGCCCGCGACCAGGCGCGCCGTCACGGGGTCGGGCTCGAAGCCGCCGGTGAGGACGAGACCGGACGGGGTGGGGAAGGTGTCGGCGTGCGCGGCGGCGAGCGTGCCGACGAGGACGTCGGAGCGGTCCCCGGGCACGATGACGACCGCCTGGTCGACGAGCCGCTCGAGCATGTGCGGCAGGGTCATCGCGGCGACCATGACGTCGACGGCCGCACGGTCGAGGTCCGCCTCGTCGCCGCTCACGAGGTGCGCGCCGGTCGCGTCGGCGATCTGCCGCAGCGTCGGGGCGGCGAGGAGCGGCAGCTCGGGCACGACGGCCAGCGGCACCTCCGTCATGCCGGCCTCGCGCAGCGACGCGGTCGCCTCGTCCCGGACCGCCTCGAGCGCGTCCGGGTCGCAGCGGTTCGCGACGAGCCCGACGACGGGCAGGTGGCGGGCGCGCAGCTGGGCGAGCGCGTGGTCGGCGGCGGCGCGGACGTCGCCGGGCTCGCGCCGGCCGTCGCTGTGCCGCCCGGTGACGACCGCGACGACGGGCGCGGCGAGGTCCTGGGCGAGGTCGAGGTTGGTCGCGAGCTCGCTGGCGGCCCCGACGTCGGTGAAGTCGCTGCCGACGACGAGCACGGCGTCGTGCTCGGCGGTGAGGCGCCGGAACTGCGCGACGATGCGCGGCCGGGTGGCGTCCGGGTCGGCGTGGTGCTCGTCGTACGTCACCCCGACGCAGTCCGCCGCGGCGGGGCGCGCGGCCTCCGGCAGGCGGCTCAGGAGGAGGTCGACGACGAAGTCCGCCTCGCCCTCGCGCGTGACCGGGCGGAACACGGCCGGGCGGGCGACCCGGCGGGCCATGGCCTCGAACAGGGCGAGCGCGAGCGCCGACTTGCCGCTCTCCGCCTCCGTGCTCAGCAGGAACAGGGCGGTGCTCATGACGGCCACGCTAGTGACGGGCCCCGCTCGCGGCACGCTGTCAGCGGTCGGGACGACGCCGGATAGGCTCAGCGAGGAGCGGCCACCACCCCTCGGCCGCCCAGAGGGAGCGACCGATGACGTTCGCACTGGCGGAGCACCACGAGGACCTCCGCGCAGTCGTCCGGGACTTCGCGGCGGCCGAGATCGCGCCGCACATCGCGAAGTGGGACGAGACGCACCACTTCCCCGCCCACCTCGTCCCGCTCATGGGCGAGCTCGGGCTGTTCGGGCTCGTCGTGCCCGAGGAGCACGGCGGCGCCGGCGGGGACTTCACGAGCCTGTGCGTGGCGATCGAGGAGCTGGGCTACGTCGACCAGTCGGCGGGCATCACCCTGTCCGCAGGCGTCGGGCTCGGCATCAACCCGATCCTCACGTTCGGCACCGACGAGCAGAAGCAGCGGTGGCTGCCCGACCTCGTCGAGGGCCGCGCGCTCGCGGCGTTCGGGCTCACCGAGCCGGAGGCCGGCTCCGACGCCGGTGCCACCCGCACGAAGGCGCGCCTCGAGGACGGCGAGTGGGTCGTCGACGGCGCGAAGAGCTACATCACGAACTCCGGCACCGAGCTGACGAGCGTCGTCACCGTCACCGCCCGCACCGGCACCCGCGACGACGGCTCCGCCGAGATCAGCGCGATCACGATCCCCGCGGGCACGCCCGGGTTCACCGTCGAGCAGGCGTACCGCAAGCTCGGCTGGAACTCCTCCGACACCCACGGGCTGTCGTTCTCCGGCTGCCGGGTGCCCGAGGACCACCTCCTCGGCGAGCGGGGGGCGGGGTTCCGGCAGTTCCTCGCCATCCTCGACGACGGGCGCATCGCGATCTCCGCGCTCGCGCTCGGCTCCGCCCGCGCGTGCCTCGACCTCGCGACGGAGTACGCCCGCACCCGCGTCGCGTTCGGGGCGCCCATCGGGCGCAACCAGGGCGTGGCGTTCCCCCTCGCGGACCTCGCGACCGCCGTCGAGGCGGGTCACCTCCTGACGTACAAGGCGGCGTGGCTCAAGGACGAGCAGCGGCAGGGCCGCGCGAGCGCCGCCGAGGTCCGCGACGCCGCCGCCAAGGCGAAGCTCCACACCTCGACCGTCGCGATGGACGCCGCGCGCCTCGCCACGCAGGTGTTCGGCGGTGCCGGGTTCATGGAGGAGTACCCCGTCGCCCGCTTCTACCGCGACGCGAAGATCCTCGAGATCGGGGAGGGCACGAGCGAGGTGCAGCGCCTCGTCCTCGCCCGTGGGCTCGGCCTGCCCGTGGCATGACGGGCACCTCGGAGAGCACGCACCGGCCGTCGTTCACCGACTGGTTCGCCGAGGCGCAGGAGCGCACGGCGGCGCCGGACGAGAAGGGCCGGGCGCGGCTGGAGAAGGCGGGCAAGCTCGCCGTCCGCGAGCGGGTCGCGCTGCTGTGCGACGAGGGGTCCTTCGTCGAGGACGGCCGGCTCGCCAACGGCACCGCGGTGGGGCTCCCCGCCGACGGCGTCGTCACGGGCCGCGGCACGGTCGACGGCCGCCCGGTCGTCGTCGTGGCGAACGACCCGACGGTCAAGGCCGGCTCGTGGGGCGCCCGGACGGTCGAGAAGATGGTCCGCGCCACCGAGACCGCGCTCCGCGAGCAGCTCGCCATCGTGTGGCTCGTCGACTCCGCCGGGGCGCGCATCACCGACCAGGTCGAGCTGTTCCCGGGACGCCGCGGTGCGGGGCGCATCTTCCACAACCAGGTCGCGCTGTCGGGGAAGGTCCCGCAGGTGTGCTGCCTGTTCGGGCCCTCGGCGGCCGGCGGGGCGTACGTCCCGTCCTTCTGCGATGTCGTGATCATGGTCGAGGGCAACGCGTCGATGTACCTCGGCAGCCCCCGGATGGCCGAGATGGTCGTGGGGGAGCACGTGTCGCTGGAGGAGATGGGCGGGGCGCGCATGCACTGCACGGTGTCCGGCTGCGGGGACCTGCTCGCCTCCGACGACGCCGACGCCATCGAGCAGGCCCGGCTCTACCTGTCCTACATGCCGGCGACGTGGCGCGACGAGCCGCCGACGTACACCCCGGAGCCGCCCGTGCGACCGCTGCGGACCGGTGACGTGCCGGCGCGGGAGTCCGAGCCGTTCGACGTCCACACCGTCATCGACGGCCTCGTCGACGACGACTCGTTCTTCGAGATCAAGCCGCTCTTCGCGCCCGAGCTCGTCGTCGGGCTCGCCCGCCTCGAGGGGCGCACGGTCGGGGTCGTCGCGAACAACTCCGCCGTCAAGGGCGGGGTGCTCTTCGTCGACAGCGCCGACAAGGCGGCCCGCTTCGTCACGCTGTGCGACGCCTTCGGGATCCCGCTCGTCTACCTCGCCGACGTGCCCGGCTTCATGATCGGCAGCGAGGTCGAGCGGGCCGGCATCATCCGGCACGGCGCGAAGATGGTCGCCGCGGTGAGCGAGGCGACCGTGCCGCAGGTGAGCGTCGTCCTCCGCAAGGCGTACGGCGCCGGGCTGTACGCGATGGCGGGGCCGGGCTTCGCCCCGCACGCGTGCGTCGCCCTGCCGACCGCCGCGATCGCCGTCATGGGTCCCGAGGCGGCGGTCAACGCCGTGTACGCCAACCACATCGCCGCGATCGCGGACCCGGCCGAGCGGGAGGCGTTCGTCGCGCAGCGGCGCACGGAGTACCTGGCGGACGTCGACCTCCGCCGGCTCGCGAGCGACCTCGTGATCGACGCGGTCGTGGAGCCGGAGCACCTGCGGGCCGACCTCGTCCGGCGCCTGGCGTACGCCGCGCGGACGCACCGGGAGTTCTCCGACCGCCGCCACGCGGTCTGGCCGGTCTGAGGACGGGCGTCCACAACCCCGGCGGGGCAGGGGTTGTGGACGCGACACGCCGCGCGAGGGCGCTCCGATCGCTGCGGGGCAGGGGTTGTGGACGCGACACGCCGCGCGAGGGCGCTCCGATCGCTGCGGGGCAGGGGTTGTGGACGCGACACGCCGCGCGAGGGCGCTCCGATCGCTGCGGGGCAGGGGTTGTGGACGCGACACGCCGCGCGAGGGCGCTCCGATCGCTGCGGGGCAGGGGTTGTGGACGCGACACGCCGCGCGAGGGCGCTCCGATCGCTGCGGGGCAGGGGTTGTGGACGCGACACGCCCCGCGAGGGCGCTCCGATCGCTGCGGGGCAGGGGTTGTGGACGCGACACGCCCCGCCCCGCCGCGGCGTCGAGGTCAGCGGCGCCCGTCGACGATGGTCGCGAGGTCGTCCGAGGTCGTCGTCATCGCCCGGGCGGCCCGTGCGACGTCGTCGGAGACGCTCGTCGTGCGGGCCGCGCGCTCGGCGACCGCGTCCACCTCGGCGGCGATGCGGTCGGACGCCCGCGCGATCCGCGCCGCCGCCTCGGCGACGTGCGCCATCGCGGTCGACTGCTCGGCGAGCGCGGCGTCCACGTGCGACTGGCTGCGCACCAGCTCGTGGGTGCCCTCCGCCTGGTGCTGCGTGGCCCGGGCCACCAGCTCCTGCAGCTCCCGGATGCGGGCGACGGTCGTGACGATCTGGGCCATCGCGGCCTTCGCCTGGTCGGTCTCGGTGCGCATCGCCTCGACCGAGGCCCGGACCTGCTGGCTGACCGTGTCGGACTGGTCGGCGAGCTGCTTGACGTCGGTCGCGACGACGGCGAAGCCCCGGCCCGCCTCACCGGCCCGCGCCGCCTCGATGCCCGCGTTGAGCGCGAGGAGCTTCGTCTGCGCGGCGATGCCGATGATGGCGCCGACGCTGGCGGCGACCTGCTCGCCCGCCTCGTCGAGCCGCGCGACGACCGCGGTCGTCGCACCCGCCGCCGTCCCCGCCTGGTCGGCGATGGCGCTGACCTCCACGGCGGCGCGCCGGACCTGCTCGACGTCGCCGGACAGCCGCTCGACGACCTCCGCGAGCGGCTCCCGGGTGCGGGAGATCTCGACGTTGGCGGTCGTCAGCTCCTCGAGCGCCGCCGCGGTCGACTCCGCGTCGCTGCGGACCTCGGCCGCCGACGACGACACCGTCCGCGCACTGTCCGCCGTGCCGCGCGCGGCGACGGCGAGGGCCTCGCTGGCCCCGGTGAGCCCGCCGTCGCCGTCGCCACCGCGGGCGATCTCTGCGACCGCGCGGGCGGCGGCCGCGACGGGCGCGGTCGCCCGCCGGGCGAGCCGGGCGCCCACCCCGACGGCGACGAGGACCGCGACGAGGGCAGCCACGGCGATCGCGACGAAGGTCTGGCGCTCGACGGCGTCGAGGCGCTCGGCGGTGGCGGCGAAGTCGTCGTGGGCGACGACGCTCACGAGCGCCCAGTCCCACGGCTGGTAGTAGGCGAAGCCGGCGGTGACGACCCGCGGCGCACCGCCGTCCTCCAGCGGGGCGAGCGTGAGGGTCCGGGTGCCGGTGGCGCCCGGCTCGAGCTCGACGGCCTCCGCGAGGACCCCGGTGAGCCACGGTGCACCGTCGGCGTCGAGCTCGGCCTCCACGGCGGAGGTGCCGACGAGGGCCGGGTCGGCGGCGACGTCGTACACGCCCGCCCGGGTGCCCGCCGTCCCGACGACGAATGTCCTGCCCGCCTCGCCGAGCGCCGCTGCGGTGACCGCCTCCGCGAGCTCCGGCACGGCCTGCTGCTGGATGCCGACGTACAGGGCGCCGGTGACCTCACCGGACTCGTCGAGCAGCGGCTGGTACGCGCTCTCGAACCACGCGTTCACGACGAAGGCGTTGCCGAGGTAGGTGTCGCCCGCGAGGAGCGAGGCGACGACGGCGTTGGGCGTGCCGTCCGGGCCCGTGGCGGGGATGTACGTGCCGATGGCGCGGTCCCCGTCGACGGTGCGGACGGTCGTCGCGACCCGGAGCATGTCGCCCTCGTCGTTCATGCGCTGGAACAGGGTGACGGTCGCGCCCGTGAGGTCCGCGACGTCGTCGAGCAGAGGCACCCGCACCTCGGTGGAGCGCTCGGGCTCCAGCCACGTACCCCCGAGGAGGACCTGCGGCAGCTCGACCGGCGTCGCCTCCTTCGTCAGCTGGTCGACCGCGTCCCACGACACCGTGTCGTCGCCGGGGCCCGTCCCGCCGCGTCGCTGCAGCTGGTCGCTCGCGACCCGCAGGGCGGTCTGCACCTCGCCGCTCGTCTTCGACCCGACGGCGTTGACCGTCCCGAACAGCGCCTCGGCGCTCGCGGCGGCGCGTTCCCGGATGAACGCCTCGCTCTCCTCGTGGGCGACGGCGCCGGCGCGGGCCGACTGGACGACGGTGACGGAGGCGACGGCCCCGGTGGCGACGGTGACGGCGACGAGGCACACGACGACCACGCGGGCGCGCAGCGACAGGGGAGGGCGCGGCATGGCACACGGATCGGCCGCGCGGCCCGGGACCTTAGTCCCGGGTGCCGGCCGGCCCCGCCGCGGCCCACAGCGCGTGCCAGGGCAGCCCGGCCTGCCCGACGAGGCGACGCAGCGTCGGCAGCCCGATGCCGACGACGGCGTGCGGGTCGCCGTCGACACCCTCGACGAACGCCCCGCCGAGACCGTCGATGGTGAACGCGCCCGCCACCTCCAGCGGCTCCCCGGTCGCGACGTAGGCGTCGACCTCGTCGTCGGCCAGGTCGGCGAAGCGGACGACGGTGCTCGCGAGCTCCCCGACCGAGGCGCCGGACCCGCCGTCGTCCGGGTCGCGGAGGTCGACGAGCCAGTGCCCGGTCCGCAGCACGCCGGTCCGACCGCGCATGGCCCGCCAGCGCTCGCGGGCGACCTCCGCCGTGCCCGGCTTGCCGAACGGCAGCCCGTCGAGGTCGAGGACGGAGTCGCACCCGACGACGAGGACGCCCGTCCCACCGTCGACGCCCTCGCCGTCGACGCCGTCCGCGACGAGGACGCTCGCGACGGCCTCCGCCTTCGCCCGGGCAAGGAGGAGCGCCACGTCGGCGGGGTCGTCGACGCCGTAGGCCGCGACGACGGCGTCCTCGTCGACGCCGCTCACCCGCACGAGCGGGTCCACCCCGGCCGAGCGGAGCGTCGCGAGCCGGGCGGGCGAGCGCGACGCGAGGACGAGCCGCGTCACGCGGCGGCGGGGGTGAGGGCCCGGCGCAGCGTGCCGAGGCCGACCGAGCCGAGGTCGAGCGCCCGCCGGTGCCAGGCGGCGAGGTCGAACGACTCGCCGTCGCGCGCCCGGGCCTCGTCCCGCAGGGCCAGCCACACGCGCTCGCCCACCTTGTACGACGGCGCCTGACCGGGGTGGCCGAGGTAGCGGTCGAGCTCGAAGCGGAGCGTGGCCTCCGGCTCGGGTACGTGCCCGGTGAGGTAGGCCCACGCCTTCTCGTAGTCCCAGGCCCCGCCACCGGCCGCCGCGGGCGCCTCGAAGCCGCAGTGCACGCCGATGTCGAGGACGACCCGGACCGAGCGCAGGAGCTGGGAGGCGACGAGACCGAGCCGGTCGGCGGGGTCGTCGAGGAACCCGAGCTCGGCCATGAGCCGCTCGGCGTACAGCGCCCACCCCTCGCCGTGACCGGACACCCACACGCCCGTGCGCCGGTACCGGTTGAGCGTCGCGGCCCGCAGCACCGTCTGCGCGATCTGCAGGTGGTGGCCCGGGACGCCCTCGTGGTAGACGGTCGTGCGCTGCTGCCACGTCGAGAACGACGTCATCCCCTTCGGCACGGACCACCACATGGCCCCCGGGCGGGAGAGGTCCTCGCTCGGCCCGGTGTAGTACACGACACCCGTGTGGCTCGGGGCGATGCGGCACTCGAGCCGGCGGATCTCGTCGGGGACGTCGAAGTGGGTGCCCGCGAGCGCGTCGACGGCCTCGTCGGACACCGTCTGCATCCAGTCCCGGAACGCCTCCGCCCCCTCGACGCGCCGGGACGCGTCGGCCTCCAGCAGGTGCGCGGCCTCGGCGACGCTGCCGGCCCCGAGCGCACGGGCGACGGTCGTCCCCTCGTCGGTGAGCCGCTCGACCTCCGCGACCCCCCAGTCGTAGGTGTCGCGCAGGTCGACGTCGTCACCGAGGGCGTACGCGAGGCGGGGCGCGTACCGCTCCGCCCCGACGGCGTCGGTGTCGGTGGCGACGGGCAGCAGCTCCTCCCGCAGGTGACCGGCGAGGTCGGCGTAGGCCTGGGACGCCCCCGCACCGAGTCGCTCCAGCTCCGAGACGAGCGTCTCCGGGACGCCGTGGCCGGCGGCGGCGCGACCGGCCAGCGCCCGGAAGAAGCCGCCGGGTCCGACGTTGTCGTCGCACTGGGCGGCGCAGCCGAGCACCTGCCGACGCGCCGGCACCCGGCCGGCGGCCGCGGACTCCCGCAGCGCCGACCGGTACGACGCGACGGCGTCGGGGACGGCGCGGAGCCGCTCGGCGAGGACCGCCCAGTCGTCGGTGCCCGCGGTCGGCATGAGGTCGAACACCTCGCGGATGCTCTGGACCGGCGAGGCGAGGACGTCGAGGGCCCGCGCCGGCTCCCCGGCCTCGGCCAGGGCGATCTCGCGCCCCGTGCGCTCGCGGAGGACGTCGAGGGTGACGGCGTCGACGTCGTCGACCGGCTGCAACCGGTCCGCCTCCGCTCGCACCCGCCGGTGCAGGGCGGTCCGGGCCGCGATCCCCGCGGGGGAGTGGTCGGTGAGGCGGGTGTCGTGCCCCGCGACACCCATGCGCGTCGCGGACTCCGGGTCGAGCGCGGCGTACTCGTCGAGGTAGCCGTCGACGAGCTCGTCGACCGGCGTCCGCTCCCGGACCCCGAGCGGGACGGTGGGCGCGATCCCCGTCTGCGCGGTCACGAGCGGCTCGATGTGCCGCCCCGATCCGCCGGCCGGCCGGTCGGGCTCGGGGACGGGATCGGGGGTGAGGGCGTCGGTCACCGCGGCACGGTAGCCGACGGCCCGCCCCAGCCCGCCGGGCCGGTGCCCCGGCGCACCAGCGTCGCCGGCGCTCCCCACAGCGGCGCCGGCCGCGCCGGCGCGCTCGCCGCCGGGGTCGCGGCGACCGCCTGGAGCACGGTGACGAGCGCCGCGACCTCGGCGTCCGACGGCCGGCCGCGGACGACCCGCAGCACGGGTGGGCCGTCCGTCACCGCGTCCGTCACTGCCGGTCCTGCTGCGCGGACTTGAGCGCCGCGAGCCGCGACTCGACCTCGATGGCGGTGCCGGCGTCCTCGAGCTCGGCGAACTGCCGGTCGAGGCTCGAGGCGGCGAGCTCGGCGGCGCCGAGGGCCCGGGCCTCCTCGCGGCGGATCTTCTCCTCGAAGCGGGACAGCTCGCTCGTGGGGTCGGCGAGGTCGATGCTCTTGATGGCGTCGTGCATCTGGTTCTGGGCCTGCGCGACCTTCTGGCGGGACACGAGCTGGTCGCGGCGCTGCTTGAGGTCCTGCAGCTTGCCCTTCATGCCGTCGAGGCCGGTGCGCAGCTTCGTCACGACCTCCTGCTGCGCGGTGATCTGCGAGTCGAGGGCGGAGGCGTCCTGCTCGGCCTTGATCTGCCGCTCGATCGCCACCTTCGCGAGCCCGTCGAGGCGGTCCGCCTCCGCGCCGCTGCCGGCGGAGCGCAGCTGGTCGGCGCGGGTGCTCGCGGCGATCGCCTTGCTGCCCCAGTCACGGGCGGCGGCGGCGTCCTCGTCGCGGTCGGCCTCCATGAGCCGGAGGTTGCCGATGGTCTGCGCGACGGCCTGCTCGGCCTCGGTGATGTTGGCGGTGTAGTCGCGGATCATCTGGTCGAGCATCTTCTCGGGGTCCTCGGCGCCGTCGATGAGGGCGTTGATGTTCGCCCGCGCGAGCTGGGAGATGCGGCCGAAGATGGACTGCTGGGACATGCCTGCTCCTGTCGTGAGTGTGTCGTTCGCTGCGTGTACCTGACGCGCCTAGAAGCTGCCGCCGAAACCGCCGCCTCCGCCGAAGCCGCCCCCGAAGCCACCCCCGAAGCCACCGCCGAAGCCGCCTCCGCCGAAGCCCCCGCCACCGCCGCCTCCGCCGCCTCCGCCGCCACCACCGTGGCCGCCCCCGCCGAGGATGCTGCCGAGGAGGACGCCCATCGCGATGCCGCCGACGTCCACCCCGCCCTGCCGCCGCCCGCCGCTCCACGGACCCCGCCAGTCGTCGTCCGGGTCACGGAACCGGTCGACCTCCCGGCGCGCGTCGGCGAGGGCCTGGTCGGCCTCGCGGTCGGCGGCACGCGCGGCCTGCAGCGCCGCCACGGGGTCCGTGGCCGCCTGCTGCTCGGCGGTGGTGAGGAGGTGACGGGCGTGCGCGGCGCGCGTGCGGGGACCGTTGCCGACGGCGCCGCGTCGGGTCGCGATGAAGCGCTCGACCTCCTCGACGTCGGCGCGGGCCGCGACGACGGCGTGCTCGAGGGCGGCCTCGGCGCGGGCACGCTCCCGTCCCGCCGCCGACGACGCCTCGAGGGCGCTCGCCAGCGCCTCGTCGGCCGCCTCGACGCGTCGCAGCACCCCGAGCGGGTCACCGGCCCGGACCGCGAGCGCCGTGCCCGTGGCGCCTGCGACCTGCCGGTCCGCCGGTGCGGCGGCACCGCCCGACGCCGCGAGCTGCCGCTCGGCCTCCGCGACGGCCGCCCGGGCCCGGGCCACCGCGCCCGCGAGGTCGTCCGTGCCGCCCCGGGCCAGCACGCCCTCGCCCTGGGCGAGGTCGGCGCGGAGGTCGGCCGTCGCGCCGGGCAGCTGGACGACGGCGTCACGGACGTGCCGGTCGAGGTCGCCGACCGCCTGGGACTGCTCGGCCGCGCGGGCGAGGGACGCCTCGACCTCACGCGCGGCCACCGCACCCTCGCCGGCGGTCCCGGTGGCGACGTGGCGCTCGGCCTCCGCGAGGCGCTCGCGGGAGAACGCGACCAGCTCGCGGGCGTGGTCGACGTTGTCCCGGGCGGGGTCGACGGCGGCCTCGTCGTAGGTGGCGCGCAACCGTGCGAGCGTCGCGTCGGCCCGTTCGACCTGCGCCTCGACCTCGTCGACGACGGTCCGCAGTCGGGGCAGGAGCGACGGCAGCGTCCGCTCGTAGTCGCGCAGCGTGCTCATCGACTCCGCCTGCGCCTGGAGGGACTCGTCGGACGCGCGGGTGCGCTCGAGCACCTCGACGAGGAGCCGCCGCTGCTGGACCTCCGGCACGTCGCCGCGGCGGCGGAGCTCGTCGAGCTCGTGCTGGGCCTCGAAGGCGCGCGTGAGGTCGGCGCGCGCGGCGGCGACGGCCGCGTCGAACGCGCCGGTCGCCTCGTCCCCGAACTGGGCGCGGGCGAACATCAGCTCCTGCTCGGACTCCCGGAGGGCCTCGTCGGCGGCGAGGAGCGCGGAGCCGGCCCGCTGCTCGAGCTCCGGCGTCGGGACGGTCGTCCAGCCGGTCTCGCCGCGGCGCTCCGCGACGACGTGGGCGGGCAGGCGGGGTCGGCGCCGGTTCGCGAGGGCGAGCAGCCCCAGGACGACGGCGAGACCGACGACCCCGAGCACGAGGAACACCGCGAGGCCGGAGAACCCGCCGCCGTCAGCCGCGGCCTCCTCGACGGGCGCGCCGCCGGTGCCCTCGGCGGCGACGACGTCGGCGAGGGTCGACGCCGCCGCCTCGACGGCGCCGTCCCAGTCGTCGGCGGACAGCTCCGGCACCACCGCCTCCTGCACTGCCGAGACCTCGGCGGTGCTGAGGTCGGCCGGCGGCTCGAACCGGAAGTCGCGGTCCTCGACCGCGACGGCGAGCATCGCGTCGGAGCCGTCGAGGCCGGTGAGGCCGCCCGTGTCGAGCACCCACTCCTCGGCCGGGACGCCGTCGAAGCTGTCGACGAACACGACGTAGAGGTCCGTGCCGACGTCCTCCGCGGTCTGCTGGACGGCGGCCTCCGCCGCCGCGACGTCGAGGACACCGGCCTCGTCGACCACCTGGTCCTGCAGGGCGAAGGGCGGTTCCGCCGGGATCCCCGTCAGCGTCGGCACCACGGCTCCCGATCCTGCCATCACGCCGTGACCACGTCCCGGGGGGTGCCTGCAGTTCCCGCGCGGGCTCGCAGCCCCGTCAGAGCGGGATGTTGCCGTGCTTCTTCGGCGGCAGCGTCTCGCGCTTGTGGCGCAGCAGCCGCAGCGCCTTGACGATCTCGACGCGGGTCTCCGACGGCTCGATGACGGCGTCGACGTAGCCGCGCTCCGCCGCGATGTACGGGTTGGCGAGGGTGTCCTCGTACTCCGTGATCTTCTGCGCCCGCAGCGCCTCGACGTCCTCGCCGCGCTCGGCGGCGGCGGCCAGGGCCCCGCGGTAGAGGATGTTCGCTGCGCCCTGCGCGCCCATGACGGCGATCTGGGCCGTCGGCCACGCGAGGTTGAGGTCGGCGCCGAGGTGCTTGGAGCCCATGACGCAGTACGCGCCGCCGTACGCCTTGCGCGTGATGACGGTGACCATGGGCACCGTCGCCTCGGCGTAGGCGTACAGCAGCTTCGCGCCGCGGCGGATGATGCCGTTCCACTCCTGGTCGGTGCCGGGCAGGAAGCCGGGCACGTCGACGAACGTGAGGACCGGCACGTTGAAGGCGTCGCACGTGCGGACGAAGCGCGCGGCCTTCTCGCTGGCGTCGATGTCGAGCGTGCCCGCCAGCTGCATCGGCTGGTTGGCGACGATGCCGACCGGGTGCCCGTCCACCCGGGCGAACCCGCAGAGGATGTTGGGGGCGAACAGGGGCTGCGACTCGAGGAAGTGCCCCTCGTCGACGACGGCCTCGATGACGGCGTGCATGTCGTAGGGCTGGTTCGCCGAGTCGGGCACGAGCGTGTCGAGGGCGGTGTCCTCCTCGCGCGGCTCGGTCGCCGCGGGGTCGTCCGCCGGCTCGGCCACGGGCGGGGTCTCGAGGTTGTTCGCCGGCAGGAACGACAGCAGGTCGCGGACGTACTCGATGGCGTCGTCCTCGTCGCTCGCCATGTAGTGGGCGTTGCCCGACCGGCTGTTGTGCGTGCGGGCGCCGCCCAGCTCCTCCATCGTCACGACCTCGCCCGTCACCGTCCTGATGACGTCCGGGCCGGTGATGAACATGTGCGACGACTGGTCGACCATGATCGTGAAGTCGGTGATGGCGGGGGAGTACACCGCCCCGCCGGCGCACGGCCCCATGACGAGGCTAATCTGGGGGACGACCCCGGAGGCGTGGACGTTGCGGCGGAAGATCTCCGCGTAGAGGCCGAGCGCGACGACGCCCTCCTGGATGCGCGCGCCCCCGGAGTCGTTGATGCCGACCACGGGGCAGCCGACGCGGGCCGCGAGGTCCATGACCTTGACGATCTTCTCGCCGAACACCTCGCCGAGGCTGCCGCCGAACACCGTGAAGTCCTGCGCGAACACGCACACCTGCCGGCCGTCGACCGTGCCGAAGCCGGTGACGACGCCGTCGCCGTACGGCCGGTTGCCGTCGAGACCGAAGTTCGTCGAGCGGTGCCGGGCGAGCTCGTCGAGCTCGGTGAAGCTGCCCGGGTCGAGCAGCGCCTCGATGCGCTCGCGCGCGGTCTTCTTCCCCTTGGCGTGCTGCTTCTCCACCGCGCGGGCCGAGCCGGCGTGGACGGCCTCGTCGATGCGGTGGCGGAGGTCGGCGAGCTTGCCGGCGGTGGTGTGGATGTCCGGGCCGCTCTGCCCGTGACCCGTCTCGCTGTCGCTGCGCTGCACGAGCAGGGACCCTACCCGCGGCGGCATCCGGCGCCCGGGCGCGAGGCGGGCGCCGCCGGTGGACGGCAGGCGCAGCGGCCCTTGACGGGCGCGCGGGCGCGGGAGGACGTTCGTCGTGTGGGCAGGCACGCCGGCGGGCTCGCGCTCGAGGCGGACCGCGTCGGCGTCGTGCGCGGCGGTCGGCGGGTCGTGGACGGCGTGGACCTCGCGGTCCCCGTCGGGCAGCTCCTCGGCGTCGTGGGTCCGAGCGGAGGGGGGAAGAGCACCCTCCTCCGGGCCGTCGTCGGGGTGCAGGAGCGGGTGAGCGGCCGCCTCAGCGTGCTCGGCCGCCCCGCCGGGGACCCCGCTCTGCGACGGGACATCGGCTACGGGCCCCAGTCCGGCGCGGTCTACCAGGACCTCACGGTGCGGCAGAACCTCGCGTACGCCGCCGCCGCGGCCGGGATCCGGCGGTCGGGCAGGGCGGCGGCCGTCGACCGGGCGCTCGGGGAGGTCGACCTCGGTGGGCTCGCCGATCGGCTCGTGGCCTCGCTGTCCGGGGGGCAGCGTTCGCGTGTCGCCCTGGCTGCCGCGGTGCTCGCCCGACCGCGGCTGCTCGTCCTCGACGAGCCCACCGTGGGGCTCGACCCGGTGCTGCGCCGCGACCTGTGGGCGTTCTTCCGCGCGCTCGCGGCCGACGGCACCACCCTGCTCGTCTCGAGCCACGTCATGGACGAGGCGGAGCGGTGCGAGTCGCTCCTGCTGCTGCGAGAGGGGCGGGTGGTCGCGCACGACACGCCCGAGGACCTCATGTCCCGCACCGGGACGCGCGACGTGGGCAGTGCCTTCCTCTCGCTCGTCGAGCCGGACACGCCGTGAGCGCCGCCGCCACGGTCGCGACCGCGGTACGCGTGCTGCAGCAGGTGCGGCACGACCCGCGCACGGTCGGGCTCGTCGTCGTGGTGCCGTCGGTCCTCGTGGCGCTGCTGGCGTGGGTGTACCGGGGCACGGACGTCTTCGACCGGGTCGGTCCCGCGATGGTCGCCCTGTTCCCGTTCGTCGTGATGTTCGTCGTCACCTCCGTCACGACCCTGCGGGAGCGCCAGACCGGGACGCTGGAGCGGCTGATGACGACCCCGCTGGGGCGAGGTGACCTCGTCGCCGGCTACGCGATCGCCTTCGGGCTCCTCGCCGTCGTCCAGGCGGTCGTCGTCACCCTCGTCGCGCTCGCGCTGGGGCTCGACGTCGCCGGACCACCGGTCGCTCTCGTCGGGGTCGCGGTGCTCGACGCCGTCCTCGGGACGGCGCTGGGACTGGCCGGCAGCGCCTTCGCCGCCACGGAGCTGCAGGCGGTCCAGCTGATGCCCGCGTTCGTGCTGCCCCAGGTGCTCCTGTGCGGGCTGCTGAGGCCGCGCGAGGACCTGCCCGACGTGCTGCGGGAGCTGTCGTCGCTCCTGCCGCTCAGCCACGCCGTGGACCTCATGTCGGCGGTCACGGTGGCCAGCACCGACGGCGTCGCGGGCTCGCTCCTCGTCGTCGTGGGGTACGTCGGCGCCGCCCTCGTCGCGGGGGCGCTCACGCTGCGTCGTCGGACGCCGTGAGGGCGACGGTACGGTGCCGACGTGCAGTGGCCGGTGCAGGTGGTGGGGGCGACCGGCTCCACGAACGCCGACCTCGTCGCGGCCGTCCGTCGCGGGGAGGGCGGTCCGCGTGTCCTCGCCGCCCGGCGGCAGGACGCGGGCCGGGGGCGTCTGGACCGCGGGTGGTCGAGCCCCGACGGCGCGTCCGTCGCGGTCTCGTGGCTGTGGCGCCCGGCGCGGCCCCAGCGGGACCGGACCTGGCTGCCGATGGTCGTGGGACTGGGGGTCGTCGACGCCGTGCGGGCGCTCGGCCTCCGGAGCGTGGCGCTCAAGTGGCCCAACGACGTCGTCGTCCCCGCCGGGCCGCGGTCGGACGGGGAGCAGGGCGCGACCACCGGGCTGAGGAAGCTGGCGGGCGTCCTCGTGGAGGTCGCGACCGCCCCCGACGGCACGGCGCACGTCGTCGCGGGCGTCGGGCTCAACGTCGGCCAGCAGTCCGACGACCTCCCTGTGCCGAGCGCCACCTCGCTGCTCCTCGCCACCGGACGCGACCCCGGCTTCGACGCCGCGCTCGACGCCCTCGTCGTGCACGTCGGTCGCCGGCTCGACGACTGGGGCTCCGGCGCCGCCCGGGACGCCGCGCTGCGCGAGGACTACCGGACGGCCTGCACGACACCCGGGCGCGTCGTGCACGTCCGCACGCCCGGCGGCTCGGTGGACGGCACGGCGGAGGACGTCGACGACGACGGCTGCCTCGTCGTCGTCACCGACGACGGCACCCGGCACCGCCTGTCCGCCGGTGACGTGGAGCACGTGCGGTGACGGAGCAGCGGAGCACCTCGACGGGGACCCAGCGCACGTACACCCTGCGGGAGGCGGCGCGCGCCGTCGGTGTCTCCCAGCTGAGCGCGCGCAAGCTCTTCCGTGCCCTCGGCTACGCCGAGGTCGCCGACCAGCCCGCGCTCGGGGACACCGAGCTGAGCGCCCTCGAGCTGGCCGCCGGGATGGTCCGCGACGGCACGCTCGACGAGCAGACGGTCCTCAACCTCTCCCGCGCCGTCGGTCGCTCCCTCGACCGGCTCGCGACGTGGCAGGTGGAGTCCGTCGCCGAGCGGGTCGACGGGGACCCCACGGCGACGGTCGCGCTCCTCGAGCAGCTGGGGCCCCGGCTCGAGGCGCTGCTCGCCATCGTGTGGCGGCGCCTGATCGACGACGCCGTCGACCGTGTCGTCGTCCCCGCCGGCGAGGCGTTCGAGCGGGCCGTCGGCTTCGCCGACGTCGTCGGGTGGACCCAGGTCGTGCAGAGCCTCGACGAGCCCGAGCTCGCCGACCTCGTGCGCCGCTTCGGCGACGTCGCCGGCGACGTCATCGCCGACGGCGGGGGCCGGGTGATCAAGACGGTGGGCGACGAGGTGATGTTCTCCGCGCGCGGGCCCGAGGACGCCGCGCGGACGGCGCTCGAGCTCGCCGACGCCTTCCACGACGAGCCGCTCGTCCCCGGGGTCCGGGTCGGCTTCGCCCACGGTCCCGTCGTGGCGCGGCTCGGCGACCTGTTCGGAAGCACCGTCAACCTCGCCTCGCGCGTGTGCCGCCTCGCGGGCGGGGGCGAGGTGCTGACCGACGCGCGCACCGCCACACTCCTCACCGGCACCCCCGGCCTGCGACTCCGACCCCTCGGGGAGCGGCAGGTCCGCGGGGTCGGCCGGGTGCCGCTCGTCACCGTCGAACCGGTGGGCCGGCGGGAGCAGCGCGGCGGCTACGCCCCCGGCGAGCACGGCTGAGCACGCCGGAGAACACGCCCACCCCACCCTCAGGAGGCACGCACCATGGAGCAGCAGTGGGTCCGGCTCGTCGACGAGGACGAGGCCGGGCACGTCGTCTCGCTCGTCCTCGACCGCCCGGAGGCGCGCAACGCGATCTCGGTCCTGCTCGCCCGCCAGCTCGGCGCGGCGACGGCCGAGCTGGCCCGACGCCCCGGTCTGCGCGCGGTCGTGCTCCGGTCCTCGCGCGCCGACGCGTTCTGCGTGGGCGCCGACCTCAAGGAGCGCCGCGGCGCGACGACCGAGGACCTGCTCGCCGCCCGCGACACCAACCGCGGCGCCTACGGGGGTGTGCTCGGCCTGCCCGTCCCGGTCGTCGCCGCGGTCACCGGCTACGCGTTGGGGGGTGGCTGCGAGCTCGCGCTGTCGTGCGACCTCGTCGTGGGCGACGCGGGGACGGTCCTCGGGCTGCCCGAGGTGGGTGTGGGGCTGCTGCCGGGCGGCGGTGGCACGCAGCTGGCGGTCCGCCGCCTCGGCTGGGGCCGGGCCGCCGACCTCGTCCTCACGGCGCGTCGTGTCGGCGGGGAGGAGGCGTACCGGCTGGGGCTGCTCGACCGGCTCGTGGCCGACGGCACGGTCGTCGACGAGGCGCTCGACGTCGCCCGCACCGTCGCGTCACGGTCGCCGCGGGCGGTGCGGCTGGCGAAGCAGGCGATGCGGGACGGTGCCCACCGGCCGCTGCCCGACGCGCTCGACGTCGAGGACGCCGCGTGGCGTCAGGTCGTCGGCGGCCCGGACCGCGTCGAGGGCATCGCGGCCTTCGTCGAGAAGCGCGAGCCCCGCTGGGCCGACCCCGCCTGAGACCCGGGCTCCGGATCCGCTCCCGGCGAGACCGCCGCGGCGCCCTCGACGACCGCCGGCGCGGCGCCCGGCTCGCCCTCCCGCAGCTCCGTGAAGACGACCGTCCGGTACATGACGAACCGGAACAGGGTGCCGAGCGCGAGGCCCACGACGTTCGCCGCGATGTTGTCGGCGAGGGCCGAGGTCAGACCCAGCACGTACCGGCTGACGGCGAGCGGGACGAGCGCGAGGAGCAGCCCACCGACGTTGACGACCGCGAAGAGGAACAGCTCCCGCGGCACGGCGGAGCGGCGCCGGCGGCGGAAGGTCCAGTAGCGGTTGCCGAGCCACGCGACGAGCGTCGCGACGCACACCGAGACGACCTTGCCCGTGAGGGGGCGCTCCTGGAGGACGGGGTCGCTGCCGACGTGGACCAGCAGGTTGAACACCCCGAGGTCGACGACGTAGGCGACCGCCCCCACGACACCGAACTTCATGGCCTCCCGCACCACGAGCGCGAGGGCGCCGTGGATCGTCCCGTAGAGGCGTCGCAGCACCGGACCACGGTAGTCGGCTGCGTAGGCTCTGCTCGTGCCGAGCCCCGCCGTCGAGACGCAGTCGCCCGGATTCCCCACCGTCGCCGTCGTCGGCGGCGGGCAGCTCGCCCGCATGCTCGTGCCGCCGGCCGTCGCGCTGGGTGTCCACCTGCGCGTGCTCGCGGAGGACGCCGCCGACAGCGCGGCGCTCGTCGCCGCGCACGCGGTCGGGCGGGCGGACGACGAGGCCGCGGTCCGTGCGGTCGCCGACGGCGCCGCGGTGGTGACGTTCGACCACGAGCACGTGCCCCAGCCGCTCCTCGCCGCGCTCGAGGCCGACGGCCTCGCGGTGCGGCCCGGCGCCGCGGCGCTGCTGCACGCGCAGGACAAGCTCGCGATGCGACGACGGCTCGCCGCGCTCGACGTCCCGGTGCCCGCGTGGGCGGAGGTCGGCGACGTCACCGCGCTCGACGACTTCGTCGCCGCGCACGAGGGGGGCGCGGTCCTCAAGACCCCCCGCGGCGGGTACGACGGCAAGGGCGTCCTCGTGGTCCGCGACGGCGACGCGGAGGCGCGGGCGACGGCCGCGTCGTGGTTCGAGCGCGCGGGCGGTGCGCCGCTGCTCGTCGAGGAGCTCGTCCCCTTCACCCGCGAGCTGGCGGTGCTGCTCGCGCGCAGCCCGTCGGGGCAGGCGGCGCTGTGGCCGGTCGTCGAGACGGTCCAGGAGGCGGGCGTGTGCCGGGAGGTGCTCGCGCCCGCCCCCGGTCTCGACGACGACCTCGCCGGCGAGGCCGCCCACGTCGCGCTGCGTGTGGCGGGCGAGCTCGGGGTCACCGGGGTGCTCGCCGTCGAGGGGTTCGAGGTCCCCGGGCCCCACGGTCCGCGCTTCCTCGTCAACGAGCTCGCGATGCGGCCGCACAACAGCGGGCACTGGACGATCGACGGCAGCACGACGAGCCAGTTCGAGCAGCACCTGCGGGCCGTGCTCGACCTCCCGCTCGGGGACACGCGCGCCCGGACGCGCTGGACGGTCATGGCGAACGTCCTGGGCGGGGAGCACCCCGACCTCTACCGCGCCTACCTCCACGTCATGGCCCGCGACCCCGGCGTCAAGGTCCACCTCTACGGCAAGGCCGTGCGGCCGGGACGGAAGATCGGGCACGTGACGGTGAGCGGCGACGACCCGGACGGGCTCGACGCGCTGCGGGAGCGGGCCCGCCACGCCGCCGACTACATCACGGGGACGGTGACGGAGTGAGCGCGCTCGTCGGGGTCGTCATGGGGTCGGACTCCGACTGGTCGGTGATGGAGGGCGCGGCCCAGGCGCTCGAGGAGCTCGGCGTGCCGTACGAGGTCGGGGTCGTCTCCGCCCACCGCATGCCCCACGACATGGTGGCGTGGGGCGCCGAGGCCGCCGGGCGCGGTCTGCGGGTGGTGGTCGCCGGGGCGGGCGGCGCCGCGCACCTGCCGGGCATGCTCGCCTCCGTCACCCCGCTGCCCGTCGTCGGCGTGCCGGTGCCGCTGCGGCACCTCGACGGGCTCGACTCGCTCCTCAGCATCGTCCAGATGCCCGCCGGCGTGCCGGTCGCGACCGTCGGCGTGGGCGCGGCCCGCAACGCCGGCCTGCTCGCGGCCCGGATCCTCGCCGCAGGCGAGGGCGAGGCGGCCCAGGCGCTGCGGCACCGGCTCGAGGACCACGCCGCCGGTCTGCGCGACACCGCACTGCGCAAGGGCGAGGCGCTGCGCGCGCGGCTCGAGGGCTGAGAGGCGCTCAGCCGGCCTCGGCCTCCCACTGCTCGGCGAGGCGCTGGACCTCCCGGGTGTCGTCCTCGCGCAGGGCGGCGAACAGCTGCTCGGCCCGCTCGTCGTCCCACTCGACGGCGGACCCGACGTCCGTGCTGAGCGACGGGTTCGACACCGGCACGGTGAGCTGGACGCCGTTCCCACCCGCGGCGGAGCGCATCGCGAGGAGGAAGCGGACGAGGCCGAACGGGCTCATCCCGTCGTCGACCGCCAGCGCCGAGCCGCCCGCCGCCGCGGTCGCGTAGGCCCGTCGCGGGTCGAGGAGGACCCCGGGGGAGGCCGTCTTGTCGACGATGGCCGCGAGCACCTGCCGCTGCCGCTCGACGCGGGCGAGGTCGCCCCGGGCGTCGGTCTTCCGCGTGCGGACGAGACCGAGTGCGTCCTGGCCCTGGAGGGTCTGCTCGCCGGCGGGGAGGTCGATGTCGGCGAAGGAGTCCTCGATCGGCTCCGGCAGCGTCACCGTCACCCCGCCGAGGGCGTCGACGACGGAGGCGAACCCGCCGAAGCCGGTCTCGACGTAGCCGTCGACCCCGATCCCCGTCGCCGCCTCGACCGTCTCGGTGAGCAGCTGGGGCCCGCCGAAGGCGTAGGAGGCGTTGAGCTTGTTCATGCCGCTGCCCGGGATCTCGACGTAGGAGTCCCGCGGCAGGCTCAGCAGCACCGTCGGCCCGCCGCCGGTCGGGGTGTGGAGCAGGAGGATCGTGTCGGTGCGGCTGCCCGTGGTGTCGGTGAGGACCTCGCCGTCCTCGCCCTCGACCTCCGCGCGGGAGTCGCTGCCGACGAGGAGGAACGTCGTACCCGGTGTGCCGGCCGCGGTCGCGACGTCACCGACGGTGCGGACGTTCTGCCACGCGACGAGGCCCAGCGACACCGGGTACGCCACGAGCAGCGCGACGAGCAGCAGGACGACGACGAGCGCACCACGCCCGCGGCGGCGCCGACGCGGGGCGCGGGAGGGGCGCGGCGCGCGGGCGCCCGGGCGAGGACCGGACGGGGGACCGCCCCGGCCGCCGGATCCGCCGGAGCCGCCGGAGCCGCCGGAGCCGCCGGAGCCGCCCGGTCGGCCGGAGCGCGGGGGCCTCGGGGCGTACGCGGTGTCGTCACGGTCGACGTAGGGCTGCCACTGCTCCCGCACGGGCGCCGCCGCCGGTCGCACCCCGGCGCCGCGGGCGCTCGAGCCGCGCTCCTGCGGCGCCGGACGCGGCATGACGCGCGTCGCGTCCGGGGCGGACGGCGCACCGCCCGAGGCAGCGCCCGAGGCACCGCCGGACGCTCCCGGCGAGGCGCCGGGACGGGCGCCCTGCACCGTCGGGCGACCCGTCAGCGGCGACCGCAACGGGGCCGGCCGCCGCATCTGGCGGGTCGGGTCGTCGTCGCGGTACGGCTGCTCGGGCACCCCACCACGGTAGAGCCGTCCGGGTGGTGCGCGTGGCAGGCGGGCGGGACCCGCAGGTCAGCGGGCTCCCGGAGGGTCAGCCGCGGGGCCGGCCGAGGGCTCGGTACGTCCACCCGGCCGCGCGCCAGCGGGCGGGGTCGAGGGCGTTGCGGCCGTCGAGCACCCGGCGGTGGGCGACCTTCGTCCCCAGCACCTCGGGGTCGAGGTCGCGGAACTCCCGCCACTCCGTGAGGAGCAGGACGACGTCGGCGTTCTCCACCGCCTCGTCGGCGCTGCTGCCGAAACGCAGGTCCGGCCACACCCGGCGGGCGTTCTCCACCGCCTGCGGGTCGTACACCGTCACGTGACCGCCCTGCAGGCGCAGCTGCGCGGCGACGTTGAGGGCGGGGGAGTCGCGGATGTCGTCGCTGTCGGGCTTGAACGCGGCGCCGAGCACGCCGATGCGACGCCCGAGCAGGGAGCCCTCGCACACCTCGCGCGTGAGCTCGACCATCCGCTGGCGGCGGCGCATGTTGATGTCGTCGACCTCGCGGAGGAACGTCAGCGCCTGGTCGGCGCCGAGCTCGCCGGCGCGGGCCATGAACGCACGGATGTCCTTCGGCAGGCACCCGCCGCCGAAGCCGAGGCCGGCGTTGAGGAACTTGCGGCCGATGCGCGCGTCGTGGCCGATGGCGTCGGCGAGCGCGACGACGTCGGCGTTCACCTTCTCGCACACCTCCGCCATCGCGTTGATGAACGAGATCTTCGTGGCGAGGAACGAGTTCGCGGCGACCTTGACGAGCTCCGCGGTCGCGTAGTCCGTCGTGACGAGCGGCGTGCCGGTGGACAGCGGCGTCGCGTAGACCTCGTCGAGCAGCGCCTTCGCCACCTCCCCGTCCGGCCCGTCGGGCAGGCCGTAGACGAACCGGTCGGGTGCGAGGGTGTCCTGCACGGCGAAGCCCTCCCGGAGGAACTCGGGGTTCCACGCGAGCAGCGCGTGCTCGCCGTCGGGGAGGCCGTCGGCCACGAGGTCCGCCAGGCGCGCGGCCGTGCCGACGGGCACGGTCGACTTGCCGACGACGAGCGCGGGCGCCTCGCCCGTGCCGCGCAGTTGCGGGACGAGACCCTCGACGGCGGCGTCGACGTACGTGAGGTCGGCGGCGTACTCGCCCTTGCGCTGCGGGGTGCCGACGCACACGAAGTGGACGCGGGAGCCCGCCACCTCCGCCATGTCGGTGGTGAAGCGCAGCCGGCCGGTCGCCATCACCTTCTCGAGGAGCTCCGGCAGCCCGGGCTCGTAGAACGGGGCCTTGCCGGCGGCGAGCAGCTCGACCTTCGCGGGGTCGACGTCCACGCCGACGACCTCGTGGCCGAGGTCGGCCATGCAGGCGGCGTGGACGGCGCCGAGGTAGCCGCAACCGATGACGGAGATACGCACGACGGCGCACGCTACCGCGCACCGACCCGGAGCCGGACCGCAACGACCGCGTCTCGCCCCGACGAGGGGTTACCGACCGGTAGCCCCTGCGTAGGATCGCCCCGTGAGCGACGACGCCTTCACCCTGACCGAGGACCAGCGCGACCTGCAGGAGGCCGTCCGGGCCGTGGTCGCGGACAAGGTCGCCCCGTACGCCGCCGAGGTCGACCGCGAGGCGCGCTTCCCGCAGGAGGCCCACGACGCCCTCGTCGCGGCCGACTTCCACGCCCCGCACGTGCCGGAGGAGTACGACGGCGTCGGGGCGGGCGCGCTCGAGGTGTGCCTCGTCATCGAGGAGGTCGCCCGGGCGTGCGCGTCGAGCTCGCTGATCCCCGCCGTCAACAAGCTCGGCTCGATGCCGGTCCTGCTCGCGGGGTCGGACGACATCAAGCAGCGGTACATGCCGCGCCTGGCCCGCGGCGAGGGCTTCAGCTACGGCCTGTCGGAGCGGGAGGCCGGGTCCGACACCGCCGCCATGCGGTGCCGGGCGCGCCGCGACGGCGACGACTGGGTGCTCGACGGGCAGAAGTCGTGGATCACCAACGCCGGCGTCAGCGAGTTCTACACCGTGATGGCCGTCACCGACCCGGACGCCGGGAGCCGCGGCATCAGCGCCTTCGTCGTGGAGAAGGGGGACGAGGGCTTCACCTTCGGGGCGAAGGAGCGCAAGCTCGGCATCACCGGCTCCCCGACCCGGGAGCTGCTCTTCGACTCCTGCCGCATCCCCGGCGACCGGCTCGTGGGGGAGGAGGGCCAGGGCCTCAAGATCGCGCTCCGCACGCTCGACCACACCCGCATCACGATCGGGGCGCAGGCCGTCGGCATCGCCCAGGGTGCCCTCGACTACGCCCGCGACTACGTGAAGGAGCGCCGTCAGTTCGGCAAGGCGATCGCGGAGTTCCAGGGCATCCAGTTCATGCTCGCCGACATGGCGATGCAGCTGGAGGCCGCGCGTCAGCTCGTGTACGTCGCGGCCGCCAGGAGCCAGCGCTCCGACGCGGACCTCTCGTTCTTCGGCGCGGCGGCGAAGTGCTTCGCCTCCGACGTCGCCATGCAGGTGACGACCGACGCCGTCCAGCTGCTCGGCGGGGCCGGGTACGTCAACGACCACCCGGTCGAGCGCATGATGCGCGACGCCAAGATCACGCAGATCTACGAGGGCACGAACCAGGTCCAGCGGCTCGTCATGGGGCGCCAGCTCCTCCGCTGACGACCCCGGTCGCGACCGGGCGTCGCTGCCTCTCCCTACACCGCGCGGGTCAAGGCGTCACGGCGACGCGCCGATGGGTGTTCACGGAACGAAGCAGATGAGTCGCTCTGGGTGACACGGGTGGGCGGTCGACGGTTATCGTGCGCCGGCGCCGCACTGGCCCTGACACCGGTGCCGACTCGCCGACGCCGAGCCGAAGGACCTCCATGACGCACCTCCGCCGAGCCGCCGCGCTCGTCACCGCAACCGCGACCGTCGGGGGGCTCCTCGTCTTCGACGTCGTGTCGCTGCCGCAGCAGGGGGTGGCGCCGCGCGTCACGACCCTCGCCCTCGCGAGCGAGGTCGAGACGCTGCCGCCCGGCACGTCGCCCGGCGTCGACGCGGTCGGTGGCACGGGCACGGTGACGACGCACCCGGTCCCCACGGACGACTTCACCCTCGTGGGGCTCACGTGGGACGAGGGCGACGCCCCCGGGCGGGTGGAGGTCCGCGTCCGCGAGGCCGACGGCTGGTCGGCGTGGACCCCGCTCGACCCGGTCGACGGCGGCCCGGACCCCGGCACCGAGGAGGCGGCGCTCGCCGCGGGGGTCACGGGCACCGAGCCGCTCGTCACCGACGGCGCGGACGCCTTCCAGGTGCGCGTCGCCGGGACCGGACCCGACCTGCCGGAGAGCCTGACCGCGGCGGTCGTCGACCCCGGTGAGTCGCCCGCCGACGGCAGCGAGGTCACGGGGACGCCGCTCAGCGGTGCCGAGGCGGACCTCCTGCGTCCGCGGATCGTGCCCCGCTCCGCGTGGGGCGCCGACGAGTCGCTGCGCCGGTGCTCGCCGTCGTACTCCGCCGGCATCGAGGCCGCGACCGTGCACCACACGGCCGGCACGAACGGCTACTCGCGCGCCGCGAGCGCCGGCATCGTCCGGGGCATCTACGCGTACCACACGCAGTCGCTCGGCTGGTGCGACGTCGGCTACAACTTCCTCGTCGACCGCTTCGGCACCGTCTACGAAGGACGCGCGGGCGGCATCGCGAGCGCCGTCCGCGGCGCCCACGCCGGTGGGTTCAACGACCGCACCTTCGGTGTCTCCGCCATCGGCAACTACGAGACAGCCGCCGCGCCGGAGGCGATGGTCCGCGCGATCGGGCAGGTGATCGGCTGGAAGCTGTCGCTGTTCGGTCGCAGCGCCGCGGGCACGACGGCGCTCACGTCCGCCGGGGGTAGCACGAGCCGCTACCCCTCGGGCCAGCGCGTGACGCTGCCGCGGGTGTTCGCGCACCGTGACGTCGGCATGACGGCGTGCCCCGGTCGCACCCTCGTCGCCGCGCTCGGCGCCGTGCGGGCCGAGGCGGGCCGCTACGGCGGCGCCCTCGCCTCCTCCACACGGCTGCTGCCGGTTCAGGCCGACGGCGACAGCGGCTCCGAGCTGCTGACCTACGATCCCGTGACGGGCGCCCAGCGGCTCGTCGACGTCGGCACCGACGGGCGGTCCGCGCCGCTGTCGAGCACGACGTGGTCGACGGGGTGGACGCACCTCGTGCCCGTCGAGGCGGACGGGTCGCCGGGTCAGGAGCTGCTGCTCTACGACCGCGCCGGCGGCCGTCAGGCCCTCCTCGACCTCGCCGGCGGGAAGGTCCGCACCCTGTCGAGCGTCACGTGGTCCCGGTCGTGGACCCACGTCGTCCCCGTCGAGTCGGACGGCAGCGGCGGCAGCGAGCTCGTCGTGTACAACGCGGCCAGCGGCCGCCAGCAGCTGCTCGACCTCGCCGGTGGCCGGGCGCGGACCGTCTCGAAGGTCGACTGGTCCCGCTCGTGGTCGCAGGTGACGGCCCTGGAGGCCGACGGCAGCGGCGGCAGCGAGGTCCTCGTGTACAACGCGGCGAGCGGTCGCCAGCAGCTCCTCGACCTCGTCGCGGGACGGGCCCGGACCCTCACCAAGGCGGACTGGTCGCCGGCGTGGAGCCACGTCGTGCCCGTGGAGGCCGACGGGAGCGCGGGCAGCGAGCTCGTCCTCTACAACCGGGCCTCGGGCCGGCAGGCGGTCATCGACACCCGCGGCGGCGGCGTCCGCACGATGTCGACGTCGGCCTGGTCGAGGGGATGGACGGAGGTCCTGGCCGTGGAGCTGGACCGGAGCGTACGCTCGGAGGTTCTCGTCTTCCAGGCAGCGACGCGACGGGCGGTGTACCTCGACATGGCAGTCAACGGCTCGACCCGCACCCTGGCCCAGCCATGAGCCCGGGTGCCCGCGCACGGGGTGCGCACCGTCCCGCTCGTTCCCGCGGGGTCCGCGGCGTGCTCCTCGCCGTCGCCGCCCTCGTGCTCGCGCTCCTCGTGGCTCCGGCCGCGCACGCGGCGCCCGGCGACCTCGTCCTGGACGGCCGCGGGTTCGGCCACGGCCGCGGCATGGCCCAGTGGGGCGCCCAGGGCGCGGGCATCCGCGGTCTCACCCACCAGCAGATCCTCGGCTTCTACTACCCCGGCACCACCCTCGGCACGGTCCCGGGCGCCTCGGTCCGCGTCCTGCTGCGCACCCGCGCGTCGAGCGCCGTCGTGGAGTCGGCCGTCGCCGTCGTCGACAGCGCGACGGGACTGCGTGCCGAGCTGCCCGCGGGTGCGGTCGTGACGGCGGCCCGCACCACCGCGGGCGGCGTGCGCGTCACCGGCTCGACCGCCCTGACCGACCCGCGCTGGTCCGACGGCGTCGCGGGACCGGTGCGGCTCGAGGGCTCCGGCCTCACGTGGTTGCGCAACAGCGACGGCACCGCCGTCGGCTACCGCGGCGACCTCGTCGTCCACGCGGAGACGACGAGCGGCGTCGCGGTCGTCAACAGCCTCGACCGCGAGCTCTACCTCTACAGCGTCGTGTCGAAGGAGATGCCGGCGTACTTCGAGCCGGCTGCCCTGCGCTCCCAGGCCGTCGCGGCCCGCTCGTACTCCACGTTCGACTGCTCCGGCGGCGACCCCCGCGCCGACCTGCGGCCGACCACCGACTGCCAGGTCTACGGCGGTCGCGCCACCCGGTCCGCCGGCGGGGCCGTGACCTCGGTCGAGCAGTCGAGCGTGCGCTCCGCCGTGGACGCGACCGCCCGCGTCGTCGTGCTGCGATCCGGGTCGCCGCTGCGGACCGAGTTCAGCTCGAGCAACGGCGGCCGGACCGCGGAGAGCGTCCTCGGCCCCGCGAAGGACGACCCCTACGACGGCGTCGACCCCCGCAACACCAACCACGAGTGGACGACGACCGTCCCCGCCTCGCGCGTGGAGGCGGCGTTCCCCGCCATCGGCACCTTCACGGCCCTCGAGGTCCGCACCCGCAGCGGCGGGGGCGAGTGGGGCGGGCGCGCGGAGGAGGTCGCGGTCCACGGCACCGGCGGGACGGTCGTCACGACCGGCCTCGACGTCCGGCTGCGGCTCGGCCTCCGTTCGACGTGGTTCGAGCCGCAGGTCAGCGGCACCCCACTGTCCGACGTCCTCCTGTACCGCCCCGACTCCGGCTCCCGGCAGGTCCTCGACGTCCTCCCGGGCGGCGACTTCCGCACGCTGTCGACCGGCGGCTGGTCGGCGGGCTGGGACGTCACCGCCCTCGAGGCGGACGGCACCCCGGGCGCCGAGGCGCTCCTCTACGACCCCGTCACCGGCTCCCACGCGGTCGTCGACGCCCGACCCGACGGCCTGACCCCGACCCTGTGGACCGGCACGTGGAGCACCGGGTGGGACGCCACGGCCATCGAGGCCGACGGCACCCCCGGCTCCGAGCTCCTCCTCTACCGCGCCTCGTCCGGGTCCCGGCACGTCCTCGACGTGCTGCCCGGCGGCGGGTTCCGCACGCTCGCGACGGGCTCGTGGTCGGCCGGGTGGGACGTCGAGGCGGTGGAGTCCGACGGCTCCGTCCGCTCGGAGGTCCTCGTGTACAACCCCGACCGCGGGTACCGCTACCTCCTCGACGTCCTGCCGGGCGGCGGCTTCCGCACCCTCGACGGCGGCCCGTGGTCGACCGGGTGGGACATCACGCCGATGGAGGCGGACGGGACCGCGGGCTCCGAGCTCCTGCTGTACCGGTCCTCGTCCGGTTCCCGGCAGGTGCTCGACGTGCTGCCGGGCGGCTTCCGGACCCTGTCGTCCGGCACGTCGTGGACGACGGACTGGGACATCACGGCGTTCGAGGCCGACGGCAGCGCGGGCTCCGAGCTCCTGCTGTACCGGGCGTCGTCGGGCTCCCGGCAGGTGCTCGACGTGCTGCCGGCCGGGTTCCGGACGCTGTCGTCGGGCTCGTCGTGGACCACCGGCTGGGACGTGACGGCCCTGGACGCGGGCTGAGCGCACGTCCCGTCCCGTGCTCCGGTGCGTCCCGGTGCCCCGGCGACGCGGCGGTCCGGCGCGCGCGGTGGCGCACGCCGGACCGTGGCCGTGGCAGGCTTCCTGCTCGTGCCACGCGCCCTCGTCACCGGGATCACCGGCCAGGACGGCCTCTACCTCTCCGAGCTCCTGCTCGGGAAGGGCTACGAGGTGTTCGGCCTCATCCGCGGCCAGAACAACCCGAAGGCCGACCTCGTCCGCCGGACCGTCCCGGACGTCACGCTGCTCACCGGTGACCTCACCGACCTGTCGAGCCTGCTGCGCGCCATGGCGGTGGCCGACCCGGACGAGGTCTACAACCTCGGGGCCATCTCCTTCGTCGCGTACTCGTGGGAGAACGCCCACCTCACGACCGAGGTGACGGGCAAGGGCGTCCTCAACATGCTCGAGGCCGTCCGCCTCCACGCCCACGACGACACCTCGCGCGTCCGCTTCTACCAGGCGTCGAGCTCGGAGATGTTCGGCCGCGTGCAGGAGGTTCCGCAGCGGGAGACGACCCTGCTGTGGCCGCGGTCCCCGTACGGCGTCGCGAAGGTGTACGGGCACTACATGACGATCAACTACCGCGAGTCGTACGGCATGCACGCCTCCAGCGGCATCCTCTTCAACCACGAGTCCCCGCGCCGCGGCGTGGAGTTCGTCACCCGCAAGGTGTCCCGCGCCGTCGCCCGGATCGCCCTCGGCCTGCAGGACTCCGTCACCCTCGGCAACCTCGACGCGCGACGCGACTGGGGCTTCGCGGGGGACTACGTCGAGGCGATGTGGTGCATGCTCCAGCAGGAGGTCGCCGACGACTACGTCGTCGCGACCGGGCACACGCACTCCATCCGCGAGCTGCTCGACGTCGCGTTCGCCCACGTCGGTGTCGACGACTGGTCGGGCCTCGTCCGGCAGGACAAGGCCCTGCTCCGTCCGGCGGAGGTCGACCTGCTCGTGGGGGACGCGAGCAAGGCCCGCGAGAAGCTCGGCTGGAGCCCGCGGGTCCGCTTCGAGGAGCTCGTCCGCATGATGGTCGACCACGACCTCGCCGAGCAGCGGGCCGGCGGCTGACGTGCCCCGCGCGCTCGTCACCGGCGTCACCGGCCAGGACGGCAGCTACCTCGCGGAGCGCCTCCTCGCCGAGGGCTGGGCGGTCGACGGGCTCGTACGGGCCGGTGACACCGCCGGCACCCTCGTGCCGGGGGTGACGGTCCACCACGGCGACCTCGCCGAGCCCGGGCTGTTCCGGCGCCTGCTGCCCGAGGCGAGCCCCGACGTCGTGTTCCACCTCGGCGGGCTGTCGTCGGTGGCGCGGTCGTGGCAGGACCCGGGCCTCACCGCGGACGTCACCGGGGCGGCGACCGCCCGGCTGCTCGGTGCGGCCCACGCGCTCGGCGCGTCGTGCCCCCGGGTCGTCGTCGCGAGCAGCGCCGAGGTCTTCGCCGGGTCCGGTGTCGTGCCGCAGGACGAGAGCACCCCGGTGTCGCCGACCTCCCCGTACGGGGCGGCGAAGGCGTACACCCTCCACCTCGCGCGCACGTACCGCGCGGCGGGCCGCTTCGTCAGCGCCGCCGTCCTCTACAACCACGAGTCGCCGCGACGACCCCACACGTTCGTCACCCGGACGATCACCCGGGGCGTCGCCTCCCTCGTCCTCGAGGGCGGTCCCGCTCTACGGCTCGGCAACCTCGCCGCCGTCCGGGACTGGGGCTGGGCGCCGGACTACGTCGAGGCCATGCACCGCATGGCCCTCGCGGACGAGCCGGGCGACTTCGTGGTCGCGACCGGGCGCGGCCACACGGTCGAGGACTTCGTCGCGGCCGCGTTCGCCGCCGCCGGCGTGCACGACTGGCGCGAGCACGTGGAGACCGACCCGACCCTCTTCCGGCCCGTCGACGGACCCGCGCTCGTCGGTGACGCCACACGGGCCCGGGAGGTGCTGGGGTGGACCCCGACGCGCGGCTTCGACGACGTCGTCCGCGCGATGGTGGAGGCGGACCTCGCGCGGGTGCGCTCCGGCCCCGCCACGCCCTGACGGTCTAGTCGCGGCGAGCGGCGAGCGGCGGACGGGGGCGCCTACGGAGCGGTGCCCGTGCCGCGCCGCCCCAGCACCCCGCTGGACGCGGCGGCGAGCCCCAGGTCGGCGACGGTGAGGACCACCCGGGACACGAGCGCCACCGACAGCGCCCCGCCCAGCCCGACCCCGGGCTGGAGGACCGCGACGAGCACGGCCTCGCGCGCTCCGACGCCGGCCGGGGCCGCCACGGCGAGGAACCCCACCACCCACGCGAGCGCGTAGGCGCCGACGGCGGTGCGGGCGAGGGCCGCGTCCGCCGTGCCGGGGGACAGCGGCACGAGCAGGACCCACGTCGCGGCGCCGTACGCGGCCCACGCCAGCGCCATGAGCGCCGTGGCGCGCGCCGTCGCCCCCCACGACGGCGGCGTCCCCGGGCGCACGCGCCCGGAACGGGCCAGCAGGCCCAGGAGCCGGCCGAGGACCGGCGGCAGGAGGACGAGCAGCCCGGCCAGGGCGACGGGGTACAGCAGCCGGCCCCACGATCCCGCCGCCGTCGGCCCGAGCGCGACGACGCCCACCACGACGCCCGTGACGGTGTGGAGGAGGAGGAAGAGGGTGGACGCGGTGACGACGGTCGCCCGACCGACCCCGTACCGGCGCGCGAGCGCCGCCTGGGCGAGGACGGGCCACAGCGAGCCGGGGACGTACTTGCCCGCCTGGGTCACGTAGAAGACCCGGTGCGCGACCGACGGCGCCGGTCGCCCGCCGAGGCCCGCGAGGAGCACGCGCCAGCACTCCCCGGTCGCGAGGACCCCGACGAGCGTGAGGCCGAGGGCGAGGACGGACGGGCCCGCGCCGATCGTCGCCAGGGCCGGGCCGACCTCGTCCCAGCGGGCGGCGACGACCCACGCCCCGAGCACGAGGACCCCGACGCCCACGACGACCGAGAGCCACGTGAGCGCGCCGCGGCGACCGGCGGGCGTGCCGGGCGCCGCCGCGCCGGCCGTCACCCCGTGAGCGGCGCGGGGCGGCGGCCCAGCACCTCGAGGACGTCGCGGTCGCGCGACAGCAGCACCGTCTCGCGGGGCAGGGGCTGGCAGGGCGTCGCGCCGCGGGTGCGCCGGGCGTACCAGCCGCGCTCGACCGCGCTGGCCACCGGCGCGTGGTAGCGCTCCCGCTGGGCGTCGTCGAGGAGCACGAGGCCGTCGTCGGCGACCCGGTCGAGCGCGTGGAGGAGGGCCGCCTCCCGGGCGCGCCCGTCGACGCACAGCAGGTCGACCGTGCCCTCGACGGCGTCGACGGTGCGGACGTAGCCGTCGAAGTCGAGGCCGGTCCCGCTCGGGGCGCGCGACGGCGTGCGGGCGGTCCTGCCGCTCGGTACGGCAGGGATCTCCGGCACGTGGAGGACCGGCGTGCACCGCAGGCCGGGCGCCTCGGCGAGGAGCTGACGCACCCGCTCCGCCCACCCGGCCTGGTGCTCGACGGCGTCGACCGCGTCGCACCGGCGCGCGAGCCACACGGTGCTGGCGCCCGAGCCGTACTCGAAGGCGCGGGGCGCCTCCCGCGTGCGGAGGAAGTCGTCGACGGCGTCGACGGCCTCGTACGTCCACCACGGGAGGTCGAGGGCGACGAGGTCCTCGGCGTTGTGGACGGCGAGGAGGGTCCGCAGGTGGGCGGTCCGGGAACGCGGCGCCGCGGCCGCGCGGGCGTCCCAGCGCCGGAGCAGGGCCGTGCCGTCGAGGGCGCGCCGGGCGCCGGTCGCGACGGCGAGGTACCCGGCCCGCAGCGGGCCTGAGTCGGTCTCCACGCGTGTCCTCCTGGGTGAGCGGGCGGTGGCCGCCGGGCAGCCTAGTGCCGCCCCGACGCGTCCCCGGCCGGGCCGGTCACCGGCCCGTCACCGACCGCGCGTCAGTTCCCGGCCCGGTGCCGCTCGGCCTCGACCGCGGACGCGCAGATGTCGGCGAGGTCGCGGGCGGCCCGCCACCCGAGGACGTCGTGGATCCGGTCGACGGACGCGACGAGCCGGGGCGGGTCGCCGGCGCGTCGCGGCGCCACCTCGACCGGCACCTCGCGCCCGAGCGCCTCGGCCAGCGCGGCGACGACCTCGAGGACGGAGGCGCCTCGGCCCGTACCGACGTTGAGGACGTCGTGCGGGCGCTCGTCCTCCTCCAGGTGCGCCAGCGCCCGCGCGTGCGCGTCCGCGAGGTCGGCGACGTGGACGTAGTCGCGGATGCACGTGCCGTCGGGCGTGGGGTAGTCGTCCCCGAAGACGAGAGCCGGCAGGCCCTGCTCGACGCGGTCGAGGACGAGGGGGATGAGGTTGGCCCGGACCACGTCGCCGAGCTCCGGCCGGCCGGCGCCCGCGACGTTGAAGTAGCGCAGGCAGACAGCGCGCAGCCCGGTCGCGCGTGCGGCGGCGCGCACGAGCCACTCCCCGACGAGCTTCGTCTCGCCGTAGGGGTTGATGGGCCGGCAGTCGAGGTCCTCGTCGACGGCCTCGACGTCGGGCATGCCGTAGGTGGCGGCGGAGGAGGAGAACACGAGCCGGTCCACGGCCGACTGCTGCATGGCGGTGAGGAGGTTCGCGAGGCCCGCGACGTTCTGGTGGTAGTAGCGCGCGGGCTGCTCGACGGACTCCCCGACGGCCTTGCGCGCCGCGAGGTGGACGACAGCCCGGACCTGGTGCTGGGCGAACGCGGCGCGCAGCACGCCGGGTGCCTCGTCCCGGGCGAGGTCGATCTCGACGAGGGGGAAGGAGTCGACGCGCGCGCCGATGCCGGCCGACATGTCGTCGACCGCCAGGACGTGGGCGCCCTGCTCGCGCAGGAGGTGCGCGACGTGCGACCCGATGTAGCCCGCGGCCCCGGTCACGGCGATCGTCATGGCGACGAACCTACTCAGCCGGCGCTCATCCGGCGGTGACGGTCTCGACGTCGTCCGGCACGACGAGCGGGGCGCCCGTGGCCGCGCGCACCTGCTCGACGGTCACGCCCGGGGCGAGCTCGCGGAGCACGAACCCGGCGGCGGGGTCGTCGCGGTCGACGTCGAGCACGGCGAGGTCGGTGACGACCCGGTCGACGACCCCCTTGCCGGTGAGGGGGAGCGTGCACTCCCCGAGGAGCTTCGGGGACCCGTCTTTCGCCACGTGCTCCATGATCACGACCACGCGGCGGGCGCCGTGGACGAGGTCCATCGCCCCGCCCATGCCCTTCACCATCTTGCCGGGCACGAGCCAGTTCGCGATGTCGCCCGACGTCGTCACCTGCATGGCGCCGAGCAGGGCGATGTCGATCTTGCCTCCGCGGATCATGGCGAAGCTCGTCGCGGAGTCGAAGAAGCTCGACCCGGGGAGCACCGTCACGGTCTCCTTGCCGGCGTTGATGAGGTCGGGGTCGACGTCGTCCTCGTCCGGGTACGGCCCGACACCGAGGATGCCGTTCTCGCTCTGGAGCACGACCTCGACGCCGTCGGGGACGTAGTTGCTGACGAGGGTCGGCAGCCCGATGCCGAGGTTGACGTAGTCGCCGTCGTGCAGCTCCCGGGCCGCCCGGGCGGCCATCTCGTGCCGGGTCAGGCCGACCTTCTGCTCGCTCGTGGACCCGCCCGTGTGCTGGCTCATCGGCCGGTCCCTCCTGCGTGCTGTCGGGTCGTGCGCCGCTCGACGAGCTTGTCGCCCGCCTGCTCGGGCGTCAGGGGCACGACGCGGTGGACGAACGCGCCGGGCAGGTGGACGTGGTCGGGGTCGAGCTCCCCGGGCTCGACGAGCTCCTCGACCTCGGCGACGCAGAGCCGCCCCGCCATGGCGCACAGCGGGTTGAAGTTGCGGGCGGAGCGGTGGAACTGGAGGTTGCCGTGGCGGTCGCCGCGGGCGGCGCGCACGAGGGCGACGTCGGCGACGATGGCGGTCTCGAGGACGTGGTCCACCGGCTCGCCGTCCGGCTCGGCGGTTGCGGGGAAGCGCTCGACCCGCTTGGGCGGGCTCGCGACGACGACCTCCCCGGCGGCGTCGTAGCGCCACGGCAGGCCGCCGTCGGCGACGACCGTGCCGACGCCGGTGCGGGTGAAGAACGCGGGGATGCCCGAGCCGCCGGCCCGCAGCCGCTCCGCGAGCGTCCCCTGGGGGGTGAGCTCGACCTCGAGCTCGCCGGACAGGTACTGGCGGGCGAACTCCTTGTTCTCGCCGACGTAGCTCGCGACGATGCGGCGGATCCGGCCCGCCTCGAGCAGCAGCCCGAGCCCGGCGCCGTCGACCCCGCAGTTGTTGCTCACGATCTCGAGGTCGCCGACCCCGGTGTCGAGGAGGGCCTGGATGAGCACCCGGGGGATGCCGCAGAGACCGAACCCGCCCACGGCGACGGTGGCGCCGGGGCGGACGTCGGCGACGGCGGTCCGCGCGTCGGGGACGACGATGTCCATGGCGAGCAACCTACCGCCGGGCCGAGGGCACGGCGTCCGCGGTCAGGAGCGGTTGAGGTTGCGCTCCTCGTGGAGCTCCCGGGCCGTCACGTCGCCCCTGGCGACGCCCTCGAGGAGGTCGTGGAGCGTCGCGGCGAAGCGGTCCGCGGAGTAGAGGTCGCGGGCGGTGGCGCCGAAGCGCCGCCCCTGGGTCGCGAGGGCGTCGGGGTCCGCGAGCACCTCGCGCAGCCGTCGGCGCCAGCGGGGGGCGTCCTGCGACGTCACGAGCCACCCGGTCTCCCCGTCGACGACGGCGTCGGGGATGCCGTCGATGTCGGCGGCGAGCACCGGGAGGTCCCGCACGGCGGCCTCGACGTTGACGAGCCCGAAGCCCTCCATGTCGCCGTACACGTGGATGTTGGGCTGGACGAACAGGTCCGCGCCGCGCAGCAGCAGCTCGCGGGTGGGGTCGTCGACCCGGCCGAGCAGCCGGACCGTGCCCTCGAGGCCCTTGGAGCGGGCGACCCGCCGGATCCGGTCCTCCGCCGGGCCGGCCCCCGCGACGAGGTGGACCAGGCGCAGGCCGTCCTGGCGGTCGGGGGTCGGGCGGGTCACCGCGGGCAGCACCTGCGCGGCGAACCACGCCACCCCCTTGCGACGCACGAGCCGTCCGACGGTGACGAGGACCACTGTGTCGTCCGGGACGTCGAAGCGACGGCGCAGCTCGGCGCGCGCCACCTCCCGGGGGGCCATGTCGTCCGGCGGCACGACGGACAGCCGCAGCACCCGCAGGTGCTCGTCCTCGACCCCGGCGGCGCGGACGGCCCGGGCGGTGGCGTCGCTGATCGCGATGATGAGCGGGGCCGCTCTCAGGTGCCGCACGACGATCTTGCGGTAGACGGAGGAGTCGAACGTGACGTCGAGGCCCATGACCATCGTCGCGTGCGGCATGCGGTGCAGCCGGAGCAGCCACGTGCCCACCGCGTTCATGAGCGCGTCGCCGAGCAGGACGACGTCGGGCCGCTCGGCCCCGCTCCGCCGCAGCACCTGGTGCATGCGCCACAGCGTGAGCGGGAGCCACCACCACGAGTGCCAGTCGCTGCGGACGTTGCGCAGCAGCGTGACCCGGCTGCCGCCGGCCAGGAGCGCGTCGAACGTGTCCTTGGCGAGCGTCTCCATGCCCCCGGTCTGCGGCGGGAACTTCCGGGTCACGAACAGCACGTGCACACGCGGAACCTACTGCCCGATGCGGGTCGGTCAGGCGCGGCGGAGTCAGCGGCACCGCGGTCACGCGGCTCGGCGGGCGCGCGCGGCGCGCTGCCGCGGCGCCGGTCGTGGTCGGCGACAGGGATCCACCCAGCGCGGCGGCGTGACCCACACGTGTCCGCTGTCGTCGATCGAGATCTCCCAGACGCCCGCGTGGACGGCGGTGTGGTGCGCCGGGCACAGCAGGCACAGGTTGCCCACGTCGGTGTCGCCGCCGTCGATCCAGTGCCGGACGTGGTGGGCGTCTTACGCCACGGGGGGAGCGCTGCAGCCGGGGACGACGCACCCGTGGTCACGGCCCCCGAGGGCGCGGCGCTGCGCGCGCGAGGCGAGCCGGACGCTCCGTCCCAGGGACAGCGGGCCCTTCCTCGGGTGCGGCGACGAGCCTCGGCAGCGTCGCGTCGCAGGCCAGGGCACGGGTTGCCCACGTGGGGAGCGGGGCGCCGCCCTCGGCCTCCGCGAGCCCGACGGGCAGGCTCCTCACCGCGTCGGGCTCCCCGACGCCGTCCTCCAGCAGCGCCCGCCGGATCGCGGCGGCGCCCGCCGGCTGCTCCGGTGTCGTGTGCACGACGACCCGGGCCGGTTCGCAGCGCCGCCACGCACGGCCCTCCGGTGTCGCGAGGGCGAGCCGCAGGGCGTGGGCGAGGCCGTCGGCGCGGCGCTGCCGGGCCTCGCGACGGTCCGCGGCCGCGAGCCGGCTGGTGCCCTCCCCGCAGGTGATCCCGTCCGGTCCGACGACCTCGGTCGCGGTGTCCGGGTCGACCTCCGCGCCCGGGCCTCCGGGAGCCGCCCAGCGTTCGAGGGCCGTCCGCAGCAGCGCGCCGGTCACCGGGTCGAGCTGGAAGCGACCGACCGTCATGCCGGTGGCGTCCGTGGCGAGGTCGAGCAGCCGCCGGCGGTGCGCCTGCTCGTCGCGTCGGTCCTCGGGGTCGGGGGCGAGCGTGGCGAGGAGGTGCCGCGCGGCGCGCTCGAGGTCGGCCGGGGTCGCGTCGGCGGCCGCATCGAGGAGGTACCCGGACACCGCCTGCGCGGCGCCCGGCCGGTCGAGCAGCGCCTCGGGCAGTCGCTCGAGGCAGCGCGTCGCGACGTCGACGTGGCGACGACTCACCCTCCCGGCCGCCAGCTCGGCGCCGAAGCGGGCAAGCGGTGCCCGGGGGGAGGTGGCGCGGGTGGCCGCGACGTCACGACGGGCTTCGCCGGCGGTGAGGAGGCACGCGCTGCGGAGGAGCCCCTCGGGTGTGGTGGCGACGGTCGAGGAGGTGGCGACTCCCCGGCTGTCGACCTCGCGGACGAGGGACAGGTGGATCGAGTCCAGCGCCGCTCTGATTCTCGCGAGCCGACCGACGGCGTCGACCACGTCCCTGTCGGACGTGCGCCAGGCGGTGTCCGCAGCCGGGAGCCCTGCGACGTCGTCGACCGCCGTCGCCGCGGCGTCGAGCGCGACGGCCAGCGGTGCCCACGACCGGTCCTCCGACTCCCGCTTCACCGGCTCCCCCTCCTCCGGCCTCCAGCCTACTCGAACACCTGTTCGATGACAAGAGGTGTCGCTACCCTCCCGCCGTGGACGTCCTCGTGATCGGTGCCTCGGGACTCCTCGGGACCGACCTCGTCACGGCGCTGCTGGAGGCCGACCACGAGGTGACCGGGCTCGGTCAGAGCGAGCTCGACGTCCGCACCCTCGCCGTCGACGACGAGGACGCCGTCCGTCACGCCGTCGGCGGCCACGACGTCGTCGTCGACGCCGCCGGTCTGCCGCCCGAGGCCGCGGAGCGGCACCCGTCGCTCGCCTTCGACGTCGACGCCGTCGGGGCCCAGCTCGTCGCGGCGGCGTGCGCACGCACGGGCACCCGGCTCGTCCACGTCTCGAGCGCCGACGTCGTCGCGGGTCACCCGCAGGGCTCGCCGGTGCCGGTGACGGCGCCGTTGCGACCCCTCGGAGCCCACGGGCGGGCGCACGCCGCGGGGGAGTGGGCCGTGCGCGCCAGCGGCGCCGACGCCCTCGTCGTGCGGGCCGGCTGGCTCTACGGCGCCCACGGCGACTGCCTGCCACGCATGCTCGCGGCACTCGCCCGCGAGACGGACGCGCTGCGGGTCCCCGCGTCGTGGGCGGGGCAGCCGACGTGGACGGTCGACGTCGCGCGCGTCGTCGTCGGCCTGCTGGAGGTCGGGGCCCCCGCCGGGGTCTACCCCGCGTCCGCCATGGGGTGGACGGACCGGTTCGGCTGGGCGCTGGAGGTGTGGGAGTCGCTGGGCCGGGACCTCGACCTGCTCGAGCCGGTCGAGGGGGAGGACCCCGGCGACGACCACGACGACCACGACCACCACGTTGAGCACGACGGTCCCGTGGAGCCGCCGGGCTGGTCCGTCCTCGCGCCCCAGCCGCTGCGGCGCCTCGGCGTCGAGCCCGTCGGCCCCTGGCGGCTGCGGTGGCAGGAGGCGGCCGACGAGGTCCTCGCCGGCCTCTGAGCCCGCGACCGGCCCGGCCGGGGGTTCAGGCCCGCTCGGCGAGCTCCTGCCGGGCGAGCCGCTCGAGCGCGGCGGGGTCGAGCCCGTCGTGCCACACCACGGACCCGCCGTCCGCCCAGACGGCGAGCAGGTCGAGCGGGCCGGCGTCGGGGCCCAGCAGCGCCCGCCGCCCGCCCGCGAGCGACGGTGCCGGCGCCGCGCCCGCCGCCCCGGGTGGCAGCTCGTCGGGGTGCAGCCTCACCTCGGCGGCGTAGTCCACCCAGCCGAGGGTCGCGACGCGGGCGTCGTCCGCGCGCGCGGCCAGCGCCGACGTCGGCACCACGAGGACGTCGGCCCCCGCGCTCCCGCCGGGCACGTCCGCGCCCTCCGCGACCACGAGGACGTCCGCGCCGACCGCGTCCCCGGCCGGGTCGGCGGCGGTGTCGGGCGCGGGGCCGGCGGTCCCGGCCGCAGCGCCCAGGTGCCACGCCGCGAGCCACAGCACGGGTGCGCGCCACGAGGCGCCGAGGGCCGTGACGAGCGAGCCCCCCGCGCCGAGGTCGCAGTCGACCGCGAGCAGGTGAGCGGACTTGGCCACCCAGTTGACGAGCACGCGGCCCGACAGCTCCACCCGCTCGCCGGACCGCGACACCCACGTGAGCCGCGGCTGCGGCTCGACGGTGAGCGCGTGCAGCAGGCGGGGGACGTCGACGGGCGCCGGTTCGGGGGCGTGCGAGGTCACGCCCCCGAGCCTGCCACCTGCCGGCGGGCCCGCCTCCGGCACCTCGGCGTGGCGGGGACGCCCAGGTCGCGCGGATACGCTGGGCGCCACATGGACGAGACCAGCACGGGGGAGCGCAGCCCCCTCACCGCCTCCGGCCCGGCCGCCACCGCGCCACACGGCCCCGACCGGGCCGTCGAGCGCGCCGTGGAGCGCGCCGTCGAGCAGGCCTTCGACGACGAGCGCGCCACGCGCGTCACCGCGACCGTCGTCCTGCCCTGCTACAACGAGCAGGACCACGTGCTGGAGGAGATCGAGCGCATCAGCGCGGCCCTGGACGCCGACGGCATGTCGTACGAGCTGCTCGTCATCGACGACGCCTCGACCGACGACACGCTGGCGGTCCTCCGGGCCGCGCAGGCGCAGTACCCCCGCATGCGGCTGCTGCCGTTCCGCCGCAACGGCGGCGCCGGCACCGCCCGCCGCATCGGCACCCGGGAGGCCCGCGGCGAGATCGTCGTGTGGACCGACGCCGACATGACGTACCCCAACGAGCGGATCCCCGAGCTCGTCCGGGAGGTCCTCGACGACCCGTCCATCGACCAGGTGGTCGGCGCGCGCCTCACCGAGGAGGGCACGCACCGCTGGGCGCGGGTGCCGGCGAAGTGGCTCATCCGCAAGTTCGCCGAGGTGCTGACCAAGCAGCGCATACCCGACCTCAACTCGGGGCTGCGGGCCTTCCGCCGCGACGTCGCCCTGCCCTACCTGCGCCTGCTGCCGCCGGGCTTCTCGTGCGTGACGACGCTGACGATCTCGTTCCTGTCGAACCAGCACGACATCCGCTACGTCCCGATCGAGTACAAGAAGCGCTCCGGGGTGTCGAAGTTCAAGTTCTTCCGCGACGCCTACCGCTACCTGCTCCAGGTGCTCCGCATGGTCATGTACTTCGACCCGCTGCGCGTGCTCCTGCCCGTCGCGCTCGTCCTGCTCGGCCTCGGCACCGCGAAGCTCGTCTACGACCAGTTCCAGGCGCTGTTCAGCCTCGCCGACAACACCGTCCTCATCCTGCTGAGCGGGCTCCTCATCGGCATGATGGCCCTGCTGGCCGACCTCATCGTCCGGTCGCGGGACAGCCCCTGACCACGAGGGGGACCGACACCGGGGCCCCCACGGGGTCCCGCGCGCGACACGGAGGTGCTGTGGCGGGCCGAGGACCGGGGGGCGGGATGGCGCGGCTGGCGGACCTCGTGCGCTCGCGGGCCTTCCGCGGCGTCTTCCTCGGCGTCACGGTCGTGCTCGCCGCGGTCGCGCTCGCGCTGGACTGGGAGGAGTTCGCCGCCGGCGTGCGGCGGCTCGGTCCGCCGAGCCTCGTCCTGGCCGCGGTCTTCACCGTCGGCAACATCCTCCTGTCCGCGGCCGCCTGGCGTTCCGTCCTCGCCGACCTCGGCAGCCGGCTGTCGTGGGGCGCCACGAGCCACGTGTTCCTCGTCGGCCAGCTCGGCAAGTACCTGCCCGGCTCGCTGTGGCACGTCGTCGCGCAGGTCGAGCTCGCGGCCGACCACGGGGTGTCCCGACGGCGCTCGGCGTCCGCGACCGTCGTCCACGTCGTCGTCGTGTTCGCCACCGCGCTGCTGCTCGGCGTCGCGGGCTTCGCGCTCGTCCCCGACCTGCTGCCCGGCGGCTACACCTGGGTGGCGCTGCTCGTCGTCCCGCTGCTCGTGCTGCTGTGGCCACCGGTGCTCAACCGGGTGCTCGCGCGGGTGCTCGCGATCGCCCGGCGGCCCCCGCTGGAGCACAGCATCAGCCACGCAGGGGCGTGGCGGACGACGGCGCTGGCGTTCGCGTCGTGGTGCAGCATCGGCGCCCAGACGGTCGTGCTCGTCGCGCGCGTCGGCGACCAGCCGCTGTCGGTGCGCCTCGTCGTGCTCGGGGTCACCGCCTTCGCCCTCGCGTGGTGCGTCGGCTTCGCCACCGTCGTGAGCCCCGCGGGGGCCGGGGCCCGCGAGGCCGCCCTCGTGCTCATGCTGTCGGGGGTGATGTCGCCGGGGCGGGCGCTGCTCGTCGCCGTCGTGTCCCGCGTCCTCATGACCACGGCCGACCTGTCCCTCGCCGGGCTCGCGCTCGTCGGCGACCGGCGCCGGGCGCGCGGCCGGGTGCGGCGAGCCGCGGCCCCGCAGGAGGGCGGGGGCGCGTGAGCGCGGCGTGCTCGCGCACGCGGGAGTGGCGCCCCGGCCGGCCCGTCGACCTCCCCGCCACCACGGGCACCCTCGCCCGCGGTGGCGGCGACCCGAGCCACCGTCGCGCGGGTGAGGCCGCCCTGTGGCGGGCGACCCGGACGCCCGACGGGCCGGCGCTCCTCCACGTCCGCGTCGTCGCGCCGCTCGGTCTCGTCCACGCCGAGGCGTGGGGCCCCGGTGCCTCGTGGGTGCTCGACGGCGTCCCCGAGCTCCTGGGGGACGCCGACCCGGGGTACGACGACTTCCGGCCCCGTCCGGAGCACCCCCTCCTCGTCGACGCGTGGCGTCGCCGCCCGGGCCTGCGCACGCCCCGCACGCGCGCGGTCCTCGAGGCGCTCGCGTGGGCCGGGCTCGAGCAGGTCGTCACGGGCAAGGAGTCCCGCCGCTCCATGCGCCTGCTCCTGCGCCGCTACGGCGAGCCCGCCCCCGGTGCTCCCGCGGCGCCGGGCGGACCGGCCGCCGGGATGCTCGTGCCCCCCGCGCCGCGGGACTGGGCCCGCGTGCCGTCGTGGGAGTGGCTGCGGGCGGGTGTCGAGCGCCGCCGCAGTGCCGTCGTGCTCCGCGCGGCGGGGGTCGCCGGTCGGCTCGAGGCGACGCTCGGCCTCGACCACGCAGCAGCGGACCGCGCGCTGCGGAGCCTGCCGGGCGTCGGGCGGTGGACGTCGGCGGAGGTGCGCCAGCGCGCCCACGGCGACCCGGACGCCTTCAGCTTCGACGACTACCACGTCGCGAAGGACGTCTCGTGGGCGCTCACCGGCGAGGTGCTCGACGACGACGGGTGCGCAGAGGTCATCGCCTGCTACACCGGGCACCGCTACCGCGTCCAGCGCCTCCTCGAGGTCGCCGGCGCCCGTCGACCGCGCCGGGCGCCGCGCATGACGCTGCCGACCCACACCCCTGCGGCGACGGGCGGGCGCTCCTAGGCCGGGAGCTCCTGGGACGGCGGCGTCGCCCCCGCCGGGACCGGACGGACGCGCAGAAGTGCGCCGTCCGCCTCGACCCCGCAGCGGAGCCCCTCCGCGCGGGCGGCGACGACGACCCGCTCCGCGACCCGGGCGGCGCGGACGACGTCCTCGACGGAGGTCCCGCCGGCGGTCCCAGCGGCGGTGACGGTGACCTCCTCGGGGCCCGGGCCCGCGGCGAGGGCGACGGCGCCGAGCAGCCCGTCCGCCCGTGCCCCCGTCCTCGCCACGGCGGCGGCGCGCGCGAGGACGCCCACGACGTCGGAGGGGTCCGGCGCGGCCGGGGCGAGCGGCACCCCCGCGGTGCCCGGCGGGCAGCCGAGCGCCGCGCGCACCGACTCGACGGTCCCGGTCGCGAACCAGTCGCCCGGCCCGAAGCGCACGAGCCCGGCGGCACCCGGCCCGTCGTCCGCCGTCACGTGGTGGCCCAGCCCGTGGACCACGACCGCGGGGACGCCGTCGGCCTTGCCCTTGACGAGCTCGGCGGCCGCGGCCACCTCGTCCGCGACCGCCCGCACCGTCACCGACAGGGCGCCACCGTCGGCGTCGGTGCCGCCCCGGAGGTCGTCGACCGGCTGCAGGCCCGCCGCCCCGAGGGCGAAGTCGGTCTGCCCCACGCGCCACGGCCTGCCCGAGGTGTCGGACAGCACGACCGCCGGACGCGTGCCGCACCGCGCCGCGACCTCCCGGCGCAGGCGTGCGGCCGCCGCATCGGGGTCCCGCGGCAGGACGAGGACGCGGCCGCCCCCCTCCGGCCCGGCGTTCGACGCGTCGACGCCGGCGGCGGCCATCACCGGGCCCGCCGCGGCGCGGACGATGCGGGTCGTGCCGTTCGGCGTCGTCCGCTCCGCCACGACGCCTGCGCTCTCCTCGAGCACCGCGGTCTCCCGGTCGTCGCGCCACAGGCCGAGCGCCTTCGCCACGACCTTGCTCGACACGACGAGGACGTCGTCGTCGACCAGGCGGTGGCCCGCCCGCTCGGCGGCGGAGACGAGGAGGGCGGCGAGGTCGTCGCCGGTGAGGACCGCGCCGATGCCGGTGAGGGGCACGACACCCAGCGGCCGCGGGGCGGTGCTCACGCCGCGGCCCGGCGGTCGAGGGCGACCTGCAGGGCGGTCCCCGCCAGCCGCGCCGCGCCGGTGCGGTCGCGCATGAGGAGGTCGGTGCCGTGCAGCGACGGCGGGGCCGACGGTCCGGCTGAGGCGCGACCGGCGTCCTCGCCGAGCGCCGCCCGCGTGTCGGCGAGGTCGGTGTCGTCGACGAGCCACGCGTCGAGGACGTCCGCCAGGAGCGTCGCGACACCCGCGGCGGTCGCCGGCACGTCCAGGGCGGCCAGGCACGCCTCCGCCATCCCGCGCACGGCCCGGCCGCCGACGAGCGGGGACACCCCGACGACCGGTGCGGCGGTCCCGCGCAGGGCGTCCCGGACGCCGGGGAGCGCGAGGACGGGCCCGAGGGACACGACGGGGTTGCTGGGGGGGAGGAGGACGACGTCGGCGCCCCGCAGCGCGTCGAGGACACCGGGGCCCGGCGCCGCGGCGTCGAGACCAAGGAGCGGGAAGCCGAGCGCCGGCACCTCCGCCCGCAGCCGGACCCACCACTCCTGGAGGTGGACCGCGCGACGCTCCGGGTCCGCGACGACGACGTGCGTCTCGACGGGCTGGTCGCTCATCGGCAGCAGCCGCACGCCCGGCTGCCACCGCTCGCACAGGGCGCGCGTGACCTCCGACAGGGGGTAGCCGGCCCCCAGCATGCGGGTGCGGACGAGGTGGGTGGCGAGGTCCCGGTCCCCGAGGGTGAACCACGCGGGGCCTGCGCCGTAGGCCGCCAGCTCCGCCGCGACCTCGTGGGTGTCGCCCGCCCGTCCCCAGCCCTGCGTCTCGTCGACGCCGCCGCCGAGGGTGTACATGAGCGTGTCGAGGTCGGGGCACACCCGCAGACCGTGCAGCGTGATGTCGTCGCCGGTGTTCGCGACGACCGTCACCTCGGCGGCGAGTCCCGCGGCGTCGAGGTGGTCCCGCAGGCCGCGCAGGAACCGGGCGCCGCCGACGCCCCCGGAGACGGCCGCGACACGGAGCGGTGCGCGGGACGTGTCAGGCTCGTCGGGCGCGGCAGGGGGCACGGCGCAATCCTGCCGGACGAGTCGTCGCACACCGCACCGAACCGGCCACTGCTCGTGATCTCGCGATCACGGATAGCACGAACCCGCTTGACACCGTCCGGATGACACGCGTGTAATTCCCACGTCGTCGTTCTGTCCGGTAGAGCTCCCACGGGCAGCAGGGCCGGTGGGAGCCGGGTAGCGCGGGGGCCGGACGAGCACCGGGGCGAGGAGGACGTCATGGCACTGCCGATGATCGTGGGAGAGGTGGTCGCACCCCTCGGGCGCGAGGACCACCGCCGGGAGGTCGACGAGCTGACGAGCGCCCTGCGGGGCGCCGAGGCGCGGGCGACGCCGCCCGAGCTCGCCCCGCTCGACGAGGACGAGGACGAGCTCGACGCGCTCGACGACGACGGGCTCGACGGGCTCGGCGGGCTCGACGACCTCGCGGGCATCGACCTCCCCCCGGGCACCGTCGTCGAGGGCGGGGCGGTCGTCCTGCCGCTCCTGCCGGGCGGGCGCTCTCCCGCGCCGGACTGGAAGGACCGCGCGCTGTGCGCGGAGACCGACCCCGAGGCGTTCTTCCCGGAGAAGGGCGGCTCCACCCGGGAGGCGAAGAAGGTGTGCTCCTCGTGCGACGTCCGGGCCGAGTGCCTCGACTTCGCCCTCGGCAACGACGAGCGGTTCGGGATCTGGGGCGGGCTGTCGGAGCGGGAGCGCCGGAGGCTCAAGAAGCGTGTCGTCTGACCGCCGCCTCGTGACCCGGGCGGGGGAGTGAGCCTGCTCGGGGTCGGTGTCGACGACGCCGGCGGGCCCGCCGGCGCGCACCCGGGAGCACCCGCACCGCACGTCACCGCCGTCCTCGTCGTCCACGACGGCGCCCCGTGGCTGCCGCGCGCCCTCGCCGCCCTGGCCGGCTCGACCCGTCGCCCGGACGTCGTCGTCGCCGTCGACGCGGGCAGCCGCGACCGCAGCGCCGCCCTCCTCGACACCGCGCTGCTCGACTCCCCGGTCGTCCCCGGCAGCCCGGTCGTCGACGCCGTCGTCCAGGCGCCGCGTGAGGCGGCTCTCGGCGACTCGGTCGCGCGCGGTCTCGCCGCGGCCGCCGACCTGCCCGGAGGCCGTCCGGGGCACGGCGTCGCCGGCGGCCCGGCGTGGGTGTGGCTTCTCCACGACGACTGCGCCCCGGAGCCCGACGCCCTCGAGCAGCTGCTGAGCGCCGTCACCGCCGGGCCCACCATCGCCGTCGCCGGCTGCAAGCAGCGGGGCTGGGACGACGCGCACCGCCTCGTCGAGGCCGGCGCCACCGTCACCCCGGGCGGGCGCCGCCTCACGGACGTCGCGCCCGGCGACCTCGACCAGGGTCAGCTCGACGGCCGCGGCGACGTCCTCGTCGTGTCGACCGCGGGCATGCTCGTCCGCGCCGACGTGCTCGCCGACCTCGGCGGACTCGACCCCGGCCTGCCCCTCGTCGGTGACGACGTCGACCTGTGCGTGCGGGTCCGGCGGGCCGGGCACCGGGTCTCCGTCGTGCCCTCCGCGGTCGTGCGGCACGCCGCCGCCCTCGAGACGGGCGCCCGCGAGGCCACTGCGCTGCGCGGACGCCTCGGACGCGGCGTCGGTGCGCCCGCGCCGCGCGCCGGCGGACCCCGGGGCGGGCTCGCCGCCGCCCGTCGGGCGCACTGGCTCCACACCCGCGCCGTCCAGGCGCCGCTGCTGCTCGTGCCCCTCCTCCTCCTGTGGGTCGTCGTGGCCGCCCCCGCCCGCGCGGTGTTCTGGCTGCTGCGGCGGGACCCGGGGGCGGCGTGGGCGGAGCTCGCCGCCCTGCTCCACCTCCTCGCGCACCTGCACCGCGTCGTCCGCTCCCGGTGGCGCTCCCGCCGCACCCGCGCCGTCCCTGCCTCCGCCCTGCGACCGCTGCGCCCCACCCGCCTGCAGGTCCTCCGCGACGAGGTCGACGCGTGGCGCGTCCGCCGGGCGCTGGCGCGGCGGCAGCCGGAGCCCGACGACGAGCCACCCCTCGGGGCGCTCGAGACGGGCCCGGTCGCCGACGAGTACATCCACCTCGACCTCGGGGCCGGCGGCCCGCTCAAGGGTGTCGTCCGTCACCCGCTCACCTACCTCGTCCCGCTCGTCGCCCTCGTCGCGGCCCTGCCCGCCGTCCGCTCGCTCCTGCGTCCCCTGCCGGACGACCCGGCCGGGGCGGGCGCGGGCCCGCAGATCGGTGCCGGCGGTGCGACCGCCGGCGAGCTGTGGGGCCGTGCGCTCAGCGACTGGCGCGAGGTCGGCGCCGGGACCGCCGCCCCCGCTGACCCTGCCACCACCGTGTGGGCGGCGCTCACGAGCGTCGTCTCCCTGCTGCAGGGCGACGGCTGGGACGCGTCGTCCGTCGGCTCCGCACGCGCCTGGGTGGCGGTCGCCGCGCCCCTCGTCGCGCTGTGCGGCGCCTACCTCGCCGCGCACCTCGTCGTGCGCCGCCCGTGGCCCGCCGGCGCGCTCGCCCTCACGTGGGCGCTCCTGCCGGTGACGGGCCTGCTCGGGACCGTCGACGCGGGCACGCTCGTCGGCCACGCCCTCCTGCCGTTCCTCGCCCTCGCGCTCGTCGGCTGCCTCGGCACGCGGCCCGTCCGCTCCGCCGGGGCGGCCGCCCTGCTCGCGACCGTCGTCGTCGCGCTCGAACCGGCCGCCTGGCCGGCGCTGGTGCTCGGCGCGGCCGTCGTCGGAGGCCTCGGCGGCTGGCGGCGGCGGGCGGGCTGGCGGGCCGCCCTGCCGCCCGTCGTGTCGCTGTGGCCGGCCGCGGTCCTCGCGCCGTGGGCCGTCCTCCTGCCCGCGGCGCCGCGCCTGCTCCTCGTCGACCCCCGGGCGGCCGACCCCTCGCTCCTCCCCCTTCCCACCCTCACCGACGTCGCGCCGGCCGGACGCCGTCTCGTCGAGGCGGCCCTCGCCGGTGAGGTGCAGGTCGCCGAGGTCCCGCTGCCGGACGCGGCCGCCGTCGTCGCCCTCGTCGTGCTGGGCGCCGCGGTCCTCGCGGCCGCGGTCCTCGCGCTCCTCGGGGTGGCGCGGGGCCGGGTCCCCGCCGCCTGGGCGGCGCTGCTCGTGGGCGCCGCCGCCCTGCTGACCGGTGCGCTCGCGGTGTGGCGCGCCGGTGCCGTCCCGTCGGTGCCCACGTCGGCGGCGGCACTGGCCGGGCTCCTCGTCGTCGCGCTGCTCGTGCGCGACCTCGACGACCCGGACCGACGACCGGCCCGGCTCGACGCCCTCGCCCGCCGCAGCGCGTGGCGCACCCGGCGCCTCCTCCTCCCGCTCGTCCCCGTCGGCGCGCTCGTCGCCGCGGGCGTGACCGCCGCTGCCGGCGCCCTGCCGCCGCTGCCGTCGCCGCTCCCCGCCGCCGCCCTCGTCGCGTCCGCCTCCGAGCTCTCGACGCGCACGCTCGTCGTCGAGGCGACAGGCGACGACGGCGGTGGGAACCCGGACACGGCGGCCGGAGACGCGCAGGACGCGACCGGGCTCCCGCCGGAGGTCCGGTGGTCGGTGACGCGCGGACCCGCGGGCCCGGGCCAGGCCTCGGTGCCCTCGCTGCTCCTCGAGAGCCCGCAGCGTGCGGGCGACGCCGAGCTCGACCGCACGGTCGCCACGCTCCTCGGGGAGCAGGAGGCCGGGTCCGCCGGCGCGGACGGGGCCGGGGCCGTGGCCGCCGAGCTCGCCGCCGCCGGCGTCGGCTGGGTCGTCGTCAGCGGCCCGCCGGCCCTCGACACCGCCGTGGCGCAACGCGGCGGCCTCGTCCGCACCGCCGTGGAGCCCGGGCGGACCACGTGGCGCGTCGACGGTGCCGCGGTCCGCGACGCCGGCGGCACCGAGCCCGCCCGTGCGCGTGTCGTCCCGGCGGCCGGGGGCAGCGCCGCCGCCCTGCCGCTCGACGGTCTGCGCGCCGACCTGCCCGCTGGTGAGGAGGGTCGGCTCCTCGTCCTCGCGGACAACGCGCACCCGGGCTGGGCGGCGACCCTCGACGGGGCGGTCCTCACCCCCACCCGCGCCGACGGCTGGGCGCAGGCGTTCGAGCTCCCCGCCACCGGCGGTGTCCTCCGGCTGCGGCCGCCGACGGTCCGGCCCGACGCCGAGCTCCTCGCCCTCGCCGCGGCCGCGGTCGCCCTGCTCGCCCTGGTCTGGCCCGGGCGGGCCGCCGTGCCGTGGCCGTGGCGGGGTCGCCGCACGACCCGCACGACCCTCGGCCTGCGTCGTCGGGTACTGGTGCGGAGCGGGAGGCTCGCCGCGGGTGGAGCGGCCCTGGTGGTCGTGACCGCGCTCGCCGTCGCCACCACCGGGGTCCTCGCGGGCCAGGTCCGGGTGCGCACCGCGGCCGCCGCGGCGGCCACCGACGCCGGCACCGGGGCTGCGGGGGCCGACCGGCTCCTCGAGCGCGCCGTCGCCCCGCTCGCACCGGTGGTGACCGCGCTCCAGGACCTGCGGGTGGCCGCACCCGACCCCGCCTCCACCGCCCCGCTGCTCGGGCTCGCCCGCGCCGGCGCCGAGCAGGCGTGCCCTGACGGCACGACCCCGCCACCCGCCTTCCCGGTCGACGCCGCCCGCGGGCTCGAGGCGAGCGTCGTCCGCGACGGCGACGACCGGGGCCTCTCCGTCACCGCGTGCCCGCTGTCCGCGACGACGTCGTGGCTCCTGCTCGGCAGCACGGGCGTGGGGGAGCGCCCGGAGGTGCGGGTGACCGGCACGGGCGAGACCGCCGCGGTCGTCGACCTCGCCGTCGGCTCCGTCGACGGTCCGGTCGACACCCCCGCGGCGACCGGTGTGCTCGTCCCGCCGGGGGAGACCACCTCGCTGCGCGTCGACGCCGTCGCGCCCGACCTGCCGGTGGTCCTCGTCCGGGTCACCGCCCGCGACGGCACCGTCGCGGTGACCGGCAGCGACACCGGGCTCGCGGGGCTCGTCCCGCTCGGGCGGGCGCGGGCGGCCGCCCAGACCGCTCCCGACCGCACCGCCGTGCTGCCCGCGGTCGTCGTCCCGGCCGGCCCGGACGCGGTGAGCCGGGTGCTCCTGGCCCCCGCCGGGGACGAGGCCGCGGTCACGCAGGTCGTCGTCACCGGCGACGACGGGCCGGTCGACATCGGCGAGGCCGCGGTGACCGTCGCCCCCGGCGGCGGGGTCGCCGTGGTCGACCTCGCGGGACTCGAGCCCGGTCGCTACACCGTGGGTGTGCGCGCCGACGTGCCGGTCGTCGCGGCCGCGACGTGGCAGCAGCGACGCGACGGCGAGCCGCTCGAGGGCCTCACCGGCGTGCCGTCGGACCGGGCGCTCGTCCAGGCCACCACCCCGGTCGGACCCGCGGGCACCAGCCTCGGCGTCGCCGGCCTGCGGGACGCGGGCGCGCTCGGCCTGAGCGTCGTCGACGTCGCCGCGGCCCCGGGCGAGCCCGTCGCGGGCCGGGTCGAGCTGCTCGACGGCAGCGGACGGGTGCTCGCCGAGACGGTGTTCGACGCGGCCACGGGTCGGCCCGTGTCCGTCCCGGTCGCCGACCTCCTCGCCTCCGCCGACGACGCGGCGGCCGACGGGGCCGCCCCCGCGCAGGAACGCGCGGCGGTCCTGCGGGTGCTTCCGACGGGCGACGTCCCCCTGCACGTCGGGCTCCGCAGCACGGTCGACGACCCGGACGGCGCCCTCGTGGCCGCGACGACCGTGCCCGGCGCCCCGCCCGCTCCCGTCGTCGTGCGGCTGGTCAGGGAGGCGGTGCCCGGTCTCCTCCCGTGAGGTCCCGACCCGGGGTCAGTCCGGGTCGTAGTCGGGGTCGACGTCCTCCGGCGCGCGGGCCAGGAGCTCGGCGACCTGCTCGACGACGACCCGGCGCACCAGCTCGGGCAGGTCGTCGTCCGCGCGCTGCTCGACCGGGCGCCGGTAGACGACGAGCCGTGCCCGGTGCCCGCCGTCGGCGGGGAACACGCGGGCGAGCGGGACCGCTCCGCCCTCCCACGCGGCGGGGTCGCTCGGCGGCACCTCCTCCACGGCGACGTCGACGTCCGCGAGCTCCGTGGCCCAGCGCGCCTCGAGCCGGCGCACGGCGGCGACGACCAGGGCGTCGAACCGCTGGGCGCGGGTCCGCGCAGCCGGCAGACCAGGCGGCAGCACAGGACCTCGGGGGCCCCGGCCCCGCCGGTCGCGACGGGTACGGCGGAGGCGGCGCGCACGGCCCTCGCGGTGGTGGGACGACCCCGCGGGGTCGGCGGACGACGACACGACCCCACGGTAGCCAGCAGCGTCGCCGGTCCCCGCTACCGTGACCGGGTGAGGTCCGGACGCCGCTGCTCGCGCTCGGGGTGCGCCGCGGACGCGGTCGCGACCCTCACGTACGTGTACTCCGACTCCACGGCCGTCCTGGGCCCGCTCGCGACGTTCGCCGAGCCGCACTCGTACGACCTGTGCGCCGCGCACGCCGAGCGCCTGACGGCGCCCCGCGGGTGGGAGGTCGTCCGTCTCGCCGTCGAGGACCACGGACCCGTCGGGCCGAGCCGCGACGACCTCCTCGCCCTCGTCGACGCCGTCCGCGAGGCGGCCCGCCCCCGACCGGACGCGGGAGCGGCGAGGGCTGCCGCCGGTGCCGGGCCGGGCCCGGAGCCCGCAGCGGGTGCGCGGGGACGGCGGGGGCACCTGCGGGTGCTCGACACGGCCCCGCGCCCCGACTGACCGGGTCGTCCCGGTTCGCCCGAGCTGTCCCGGATGCCGCGACACGCCGGGGCGCTCAAGGTTCTGCGGGCCGGGGCCGAGAGGTGTGCTAGTCGTCCGACCCCCTCCCGAGGAGCCTCCCGTGGCCGCTTCCGCCCGCCGCACCGCCACCACCCACGGTCCCCGCGTCACCGGCGCCCGGCCGGTCCCGCGGCAGCGTCGCGGCCACCACGACACCGACCTGCCCCTCGGCTCGCTGACCCAGCGGGAGCACCGGCCCGAGGGAAGCTGCGCGGCGTGCGGCGGGATGCGGCTGACCCGCCTCGTCATGCACCTCGGCGACGGCTCGGCCGTCGACTTCGTGTCGTGCCACCACTGCGAGCACAAGGCGTGGGAGGAGCAGGGCAGCCCGCTGTCCGTCACCGACGTGCTCGCGCGCTCGGCTCGCCGCTGACGCTCCCGCTCGCCGCCCGGGCCTAGCCTGGGCGCCGTGACGCACCCGCTCGAGCGCGCCGTCAAGGCCTACGACGTCCGCGGTGTCGTGGGGGAGGACCTCGACGAAGCCGCCTTCGACGCCCTCGGCGAGGCGTTCGTCCGGACCGGCGTCGCCGGTCCCGCCCCCACCCGCGTGGTCGTCGGCCACGACATGCGGCCCTCGTCCCCGGACCTCGCCGAGGCGTTCGCCCGCGGGGCCGCTCGCGCGGGCGCGCACGTCGAGCTGCTCGGGCTCACCGCGACCGACCAGCTGTACCTCGCCTCCGGCCTGCGGGACGCCGGCGGGGCGATGGTGACCGCGAGCCACAACCCGGCCCGCTACAACGGGCTCAAGCTGTGCCGCCCCGGCGCACGGGCCGTGAGCCTCGACGACGGGCTCGCGGAGGTCCGCGACGCCGCGCTCGCCACCCTGGCCGGCGCTGCGCCCGGACCCGCGGCCGCCCAGGGGGAGGTCGTGCGCCGCGACAGCCTCGCCGAGTACGCCGCCCACCTGCGCGGGCTCGTCGACCTGTCCGCCGGTCGCCCGTTGCGGGTCGTCGTCGACGCCGGCAACGGCATGGCGGGGCTCACCGTGCCCGCCGTGCTCGGCACGGTCGCCGGGCTGCCGGCGCTGCCCGTCGACCTCGTGCCGCTGTACTGGGAGCTCGACGGCAGCTTCCCGAACCACGAGGCGAACCCGCTCGACGTGTCGACGCTCACCGACCTGCAGGCGGCCGTGGTCGCCGAGGGCGCCGACGCCGGGCTCGCGTTCGACGGCGACGCCGACCGGTGCGTCCTCGTCGACGAGACCGGCCGCGTCGTCGACGCGAGCGCGGTCACCGCGCTCGTCGCCCGGACCGAGGTCGCGCGCGCCCGGGCCTCGGGCGAGGCCGAGCCGGTGGTGCTCCACAACCTCATCACGTCCCGGGTCGTGCCCGAGGTCGTGAGCGCCGCGGGCGGGCGCTCGGTCCGCACCCGCGTCGGGCACTCCTACATCAAGGCGGAGATGGCCCGCACCGGCGCGGTCTTCGGCGGCGAGCACTCCGCCCACTACTACTTCCGCGACTTCTACGGCGCGGACTCCGGCATGCTCGCGGCCCTCCACGTCCTCGCGGCCCTCGGCCGGAGCCCCGCGGGCACGACCCTGTCGTCGCTCGTCGCGGACTACGCCCCGTACGCACGGAGCGGGGAGGTGAACTCCACGGTCGGGGACGCCGCCGCCGCGACCGCGCGTGCCGTCGCGGCGGCCGAGGCCTGGGGGGAGCCCGTCGACGTCGACCGCCTCGACGGCACCACCGTGTCGGCCGGCGACGGGTCGTGGTGGTTCAACCTGCGCCCCAGCAACACCGAGCCGCTGCTGCGCCTCAACGTCGAGGCGGGGGACGAGGCGACGATGACCCGCGTGCGCGACGATGTGCTCGCCGTCGTCCGCACGGACCCGCAGGTCGACCCCGAGGAGGAGCCCGTGAGCGCCAGCACGTCCGCCGCGCCGGAGGGGGCCGGCGACCGCCCGCTCGTCGAGCCGTGGCTGCGGGAGGTGCTGCGCTGCCCCGCCTGCCGCAGCACGCTCGCCGACGGGACCGGCGACGACGGGCAGCCGCGGCTGCGGTGCACGCAGGACGCACCCGACCCCGGCGACGGCGCCGAGGCGCTCGACCGCCCCGCGGCGTGCGGGCGCTCGTACCCCTTCGACCGGGGGGTCCCCGTCCTCCTCGTCGACGAGGGCGTCCTGCCCTCCGCCGGCTGAGGTCGCGCCGTGCTCGACGAGACCCTCCTCGACGACCCCGACGCCCTGCAGGCTGCCGACCGCGACGGCGCCCTCCGGGTCCTCGCGACCGCCGGCGCCCAGGTGCGGGCCGCGCTCGCGGAGGAGCACGCCCTCGACCGGGTCGCCGACGACGGTCGGCCCCGCACCGTCCTCGTGGCCGGGCTCGGCGGCAGCGCCGTCGTGGGGGAGGTCGTCGCCGCGCTCGCCGGCGAGCACTCGAGCGTCCCGGTGCAGCGGCGGCGCGGCGGGCCGCTCCCCGGCTGGGTCGGCTCCCTCGACCTCGTGATCGCGGTGTCGATGTCGGGGCGGGCGCCCGAGCCGCTGCGGATCGCAGGGGAGGCGGCTCGCCGCGGCGCACGGCTCGTGTCGGTGTGCCGGGACGGCTCGCCGCTCGCCGACGTCACCCGACGTGCCCGCGGGACGCTGCTCACCGTGCCCCGCACCGGGGTGCCCGGGGCGCCGCCGCCCGGGTCCCGGACCGGCCTGTGGTCCCTGCTCGCCCCGGTGCTCCTGGCGTGCGACGCGGCCGACGTCCTCGAGGTCGACCACGCCGAGCTCGCCGGCGCCGCGGACCGCCTCGACGACGAGGCGGAGGCGTGCAGGCCGTCCTCGGAGTCGTTCGTCAACCCGGCGAAGCTGCTCGCGGCCGAGCTGGACGGCAGCGTCCCGGTCGTCCTGTCCGACGGGGACGCCGCCCAGGGAGCGGCGGCCCGCGCGGTGTCGATGCTCCACGTCACCGCCCGCGTCCCCGCCGTCCGCGGCACGCTCCCGGACGACGCCGGTGACGTCGTCGCGCTCTTCGACGGCGCGTTCCGGCCCGCCGACGACGACGTGTTCGCCGACCCCTTCGTCGACGGCCCCGCCCGCCCGACGCTGCGTCTGCTCCTGCTCGCCGACCAGGCCGGGGAGCACCGGGCGCCCGCCGACCGGGCCGGGCCCGTCCTCGAGGTCGCCCAGCACGCGGGCGTGCGGGTGAGCGAGCTCGCGGCCGACCCGGGCCGCCCGGTGGAGAAGCTCGCGCAGCTCGTCGCCCGCACGGACTTCGCCGCCACGTACCTCGCCCTCGGCAGTGGGCTCGACCCGTCCCGCTCCCCGCACCTCGCCGACCTCCGCGAGGTCTGGGCCGAACGCGGCTGACGGAAGGTCGACGCAGGCTCGCGCGTTACCCTGAGGACCACTGCAGGGCTGCCTGCAGCGCACGGCGTCGGTGATGCCGAGGGCCCAGAGGGGCCACGCCGGGGCGGAGAAGGAGCGCACCACCACCCGAGTCGCGGCCGCGTGCCGCGGGAAGGAACACCCATGTCCTCCACCACCCCTCCGGGTCGCGCCGCGGCCCTCGCCGCGTCCGTCACCACCGCGGACGGCCGCACCCTCGACCACGCTGTCGCCGACCTGTCGCTCGCGACCGCCGGCCGGCACCAGATCCGCCTCGCCGAGCACGAGATGCCGGGCCTCATGGCCCTGCGCGCCGAGTACGGCGACTCGAAGCCGCTCGCGGCTGCCCGCGTCGCCGGCTCCCTCCACATGACGGTCCAGACCGCCGTCCTCATCGAGACCCTCGTCGCGCTCGGCGCCGACGTCCGCTGGGCCTCGTGCAACATCTTCTCCACGCAGGACGAGGCCGCCGCGGCCGTCGTCGTGGGCCCCGAGGGCACCGTCGAGCAGCCCGCGGGCGTGCCCGTCTACGCGTGGAAGGGCGAGACGCTCGAGGAGTACTGGTGGTGCACCGACCGCGTCCTCGCGTGGCCGGGTGCCGTCGGGCCCAACATGATCCTCGACGACGGCGGTGACGCCACCCTCCTCGTCCACAAGGGCGTCGAGTTCGAGAAGGCCGGCGCGGTGCCCGCCACCACCGACGACGACAACGAGGAGTACCGGGTCGTCCTCGACACGCTGCGCCGCAGCCTCGCCGAGGACGCCGGCCGCTTCACCGCGCTCGCCGCCGAGGTCAAGGGCGTGACGGAGGAGACGACGACCGGGGTCCTGCGCCTGTACGACCGCATGCGCGACGGCACGCTGCTGTTCCCGGCGATCAACGTCAACGACTCCGTGACGAAGTCGAAGTTCGACAACACCTACGGCACCCGCCACTCGATCATCGACGGCATCAACCGGGCCACCGACGTCCTCATCGGCGGCAAGGTCGTCGTGGTCTGCGGCTACGGCGACGTCGGCAAGGGCTCCGCGGAGTCGCTGCGCGGCCAGGGCGCCCGGGTGATCGTCACCGAGATCGACCCCATCAACGCCCTGCAGGCGGCGATGGACGGCTACCAGGTCGCCCGCCTCGACGACGTCCTCGAGACCGCGGACATCGTCATCACGGCCACCGGCAACAAGGACGTCGTCACCGCCGAGCAGATCGGGCGGATGAAGGACAAGGCGATCCTCGGCAACATCGGCCACTTCGACAACGAGATCGACATGGCCGGTCTGGCCCGCACGCCCGGGGTCACCCGCACCGAGATCAAGCCGCAGGTCCACGAGTGGACGTTCAGCGGGACCGACGGCGCGCCGGACCGCTCGGTCATCGTCCTGTCGGAGGGCCGCCTGCTCAACCTCGGCAACGCCACCGGGCACCCGAGCTTCGTCATGAGCAACAGCTTCACCAACCAGGTGATGGCCCAGATCGAGCTCTTCACCAAGGCGGACGAGTACCCACTCGGGGTCCACGTGCTCCCGAAGCTGCTCGACGAGAAGGTCGCCCGGCTCCACCTCGACGCCCTCGGTGTCCGGCTCACCGAGCTGACGAAGGCGCAGGCGGAGTACCTCGGCGTCGACGTCGCGGGCCCGTACAAGACGGACATGTACCGGTACTGACACGCAGACCGGCATGACGTCGGAGGCCCCGGGAGCGTGTTGCTCCCGGGGCCTCCGTCGTTCAGCCGGTGAAGTCGGCGGGCCGCGCGACGGGCGTCGCGGGTCGGGCCACCGGGGCGACGGTGTCGTCGTCCGACGGCTCCGTGCCGTCGTAGCAGGCGCCCAGGACGTCGAGCAGGAGCGACGCGTAGTCCTCGGACGCGAGGAACTGCAACGAGAGGACCAGCTCCTCGAGCTCGGCCTCGTCGTAGGTCGCGGGCGTGACCGGTCCGCCGTCGACGATCTCGAGGCGCAGCTCCTGGGCCGCGCGCTCCTCCGGAAGCACGATCGTCGTGAGGTAGTCGAGGCCGTCCACGATCTCGTCGACGTCCGCCTGCGCCGCCTCGGCGGCGCTGACGGCGTCGGAGACGACCCTGGTCGCGGTGTCGACCTGCTCCTGTGCTGCGGCGATCTCCTCGGCGGTGCCGGTGCTCTGCGCCTCGGCCAGGGCCGCCTCGGCGGCGGCAAGGTCCGCCTCGGCGGTCTGCTGCGCCGCGGTGGCCTGGTCGAGGGCAGTCTCGGCCGCGGGCAGCTGCGCGGTCAGCTCGTCGACATCGGCCTCCCACCCGGCGATGAGGTCGGCGGCCTCCGCAGCGTCCTCCTCGAGCGGTCCGCCGATTCGGTAGGCCTCCGCCGCGGCGACGGCGGCCTCGCACGCCGCTGTCGCAGACGAGGCGGCGGGGAGGGTGCGCGCCTCCGCGCCGACGACGAGGGACGGGACGACGAGCGCGACGGATGCGGTCAGCAGCGCGATGGCGCGCGGACGGACGGACACGACGTCAGCCGGTGAAGTCGGCCGGACGGGCGACGGGTGCCGCCGGGCGAGCGACGGGTGTGCCGGGGACGCCGTCGTACGCCTCCCCGAAGCACTCCACGAGAACGTCCTCCAACAGCAAGGCGTAGTCCTCGGACACGACGTAGTCCACCCTGCCGATGAGGTCCTCCAGCTCGGCGACGTCGTAGGTCGCCGGGGTGACGGGTCCGCCGTCGAGGAGCTCCGTGCTCAGCAGCAGTCCGTCCCTCAGCTCCACGAGGATGATCCCCGTGACGGCATCGAGCCCCTGGGTGCGCGCGAGGACGTCCGCGTCCGCGTCGGAGACGGCGCGCTCGGCGTCGGCCAGGAGCGACGTCGTGGTGTCGAGCTGCTCCTGCGCCGCAGCGATGTCCTCCGGCGTACCGCTCGACTGCGCCTCGGCCAAGGCGGACTCGGCGTCGGCGAGCGCGGTCTGCGCCAAGTCGCGTGTGGCTGTGGCCTCATCGAGGTCCGCCTCCGCCTCCGCGAGCTCCGAGGTCAGCTGTTCCGCCTGCGCCTCGTACCGCGCGATGGACTCGACCCGGTTCGACCGGATCTCGGCGATCACCCCGCTTGTGCGGAAGGCCTCTGCCTCGGCGACCGCAGCGTCGCACGCTGCGGTCGCGGACGAGCCGGCGGGAAGGGTGCGCGCCTCGGCGCCGACGACGAGGGACGGGACGACGAGCGCGACGGATGCGGTGAGCAGCGCGACGGCGCGCGGACGGACGGACACGAGAACCCCCAGGTGACGGTGCGCCGCTCCGTGCGGCGTCGAGCAAAGCATCGAGCCTGCCGGCGCCGCCGTGTCAGGAGTTGCCGTAACGACTCGACAACGGGTTGGACTCGGGACGGACACGGCCCCCGGCGGCCGGGTGTCAGCCCTCCCGGGCGTGCTCCGTCATCTCCCGCAGCCGCCGCAGCTGGGCGGCCTCCCGGTCGAGTCGCAGCAGGTCACGGCGGCGGCGCTCGGCGAGGACCGCCGCGATGAGGTCGGGCTGCGACGTGCCGGGCGGCGGGGGAGGGGAGACGAGCGCCAGCAGGTCGTCGCTGAGCCGCTGACCGAGGTGGGCACGCGCCTGCGGCGACAGCGACGCCGCCCGCGCGAGGTACGACCGCGCCGCGAGCGACAGCTGCCCGGGCACCTGCCCGAGGTCGGCGCGTTCCGCCCACCCCGCGAGGTGCGGCGGCATGACCGCCATCTCGCCGGCCGAGGTGGGGGCGCGCTCGCTCACGACGTACGTGCCGGCGAGCACGTCGCCGATGCGCTTGCTGCGGTTCGTCGCGAGCACGCAGTACACGGTGAGCGCGCCGGCGGTGAGGTAGATCTCCCCGAACCCGACGAGCGCGCGCGTCGCGGCGTGCCGGGCGGTGACCGGTCCGCCGTCGTCGCGGACCACGCGCAGGCCGAGGGCGAGCTTGCCGAGGGAGCGCCCGTGGGTCGTCGTCTCGACGACCGCGGGCACGACGACGAGCACGAGCACGACGAGCGTGAGCGTGACGGCGGTGAACGCGGCCTCGTCGAGGCCGTCGAGCAGGCGCGAGAGTCCGAACACGAGGCCGATCAGGACGAGCACGAGGACGACGACGTCGATGAGGATCCCGACGACGCGGGTGCCGAGCCCCGCTGGCGGCAGCTCGACGACGACCGCGTCCCCCGTGACGAGCGTGCTCACGCCGTCAGGCTATCCGCCGGGCCGGACGCCGGGGCGTGCTGGCTACCCTGACGGGCGTGGACCTCGACGCGTTCGTCCAGACGCACGCGCGCGAGTGGTCCCGCCTCGAGCAGCTGACGCGGCGGCGGCGCCTCAGCGCTGCGGAGGCCGACGAGCTGGTGTCGTTGTACCAGCAGGTCGCGACGCACCTGTCCGTCGTACGCTCCGCGGCGCCGGACCCCGGGCTCGTGCAGCGGCTGTCGATGCTCGTCAACCGGGCCCGGCAGGCCGTCTCCGGCAGGCGGGAGCCGGTGTGGCACGGCGTCGGGCGGTTCTTCGCCGTCGAGCTGCCGGCGGCGCTGTACCGCGCCGGGCCCGCGACGGTCGCCGTCGCGCTCGTGTTCCTCCTCGTCGCGGGCGCCTCAGGTTGGTGGGTGGCGGCCACGCCGGAGGCGCAGGCCGGCTTCGGCACCCCCGCGCAGATCCGGCAGCTGTGCGACGTCGAGTTCGCCGCCTACTACTCGGAGAACCCGGCGGCGTCCTTCGCCGGGCTCGTGTGGACGAACAACGCGTGGATCGCCGCACAGTCCATCGCCTTCGGCATCACCGGCCTGTTCCCGGCCTACGTCTTCCTGTCGAACGCGGTGAACGTCGGCGCGACCGGCGGGGTGATGGCCTCGTGCGGCAACCTCGGGACGTTCTTCTCCTTCATCACCCCGCACGGCCTCCTCGAGCTGACGGCGGTCTTCGTCGCCCTCGCCGCCGGGCTGCGGCTGTTCTGGGCGCTCGTCGACCCCGGCCCGCGGCCGCGGGTGGAGGCGCTGGGCGCCGAGGGGCGCGCGATGATCGGGATCGCGCTGGGCCTCGTGCCCGTGCTCTTCGTCTCCGGGCTGGTGGAGGCGTACGTGACCCCGGCGCCGCTGCCCACGTGGGCGCGCATCGCGATCGGTGCGCTGGTGTGGGCGGCCTTCATCGCGTACGCGGCCGTGATCGGCGGGCGCGCGGTCCGGCGGGGGGAGACCGGGGACGTGCGCCGGGAGACGCGCGGGGACCTCGACCTCGTCGCGGGCTGAAGCGCCGGGTGGGGCGCCGACGACGCGCGGGGGCACACGACGTGCCTCGTCACGACTCCCGGCCGCTCCGCCGAACCAGACGCAGTCCCGTCACGAGCAGCCACACGAGCCACGCGGCGAGGCCGGGCAGCCCGACGAGGAGGAGCGCGGAGCCGTCCGCGATCGCGAGGCCCGCCGCCCCGGCGACGAGGAGCAGCACACCACCCGCCACGCCGAGCAGACGCTGCCACGACGGCGTCAGCCCGCTCGCGTGGGCCGCCAGCGCGGCCCCGACGAGGGTCGCGCCGAGCGCCGGCAGGGCCAGCGCGAACGCTGCGGCGTGCATCTGCCAGGCGAGCTCGAAGGCCGGGGTGGGAGCGGCGGTCGCCTCGGCGGCCAGGACGGCGCCGACCCACAGCACGGCGTAGAGCGCCCACGCCGCCGAGAGCGCAGCGCCCGCGGCGACCGCGAGACGCGACCAGTCCGCACCTGCACTCCCGCGACGACTGACGAGCCCGTGCAGACCCGTCACGAACCCGAGCAGCAGCGGCAGGTGCAGCGCCTCCTGGCCGACCGCGACCGCCACCACGGCCCGGTTCTGCGCGTGCCACGCGAGCACCTCCTCGATCGGGTCCCCGTAGGCGGGCGCCCCCGCCCAGGCGAACAGGGCGTTCTGGCCCGCCATCGACAGGGCGAGGACCACGGCCGTCACGCCGACGACACGCGTCGTCGTCACCCGGGCGGCGGCCGGACCCGGCGCCGGGGCGACAGGACTGTCGGGGCGTTGATCGAGCTCCATCGGTTCTCCTCGCGTCTGGGTCGGACGGCGGTGCGTACGCCGTACGCGTACGCTGTACAGTGACGCGTACGGCGTACGCTCGTCAAGCGGTGCGACGAGAGCGAGGAGCCGTGTCCGAGAGGGAGAGACGCCAGGGGGCGTCAGGGTCCGGGTTGAGCACCCGGCGCGTGGTGGAGGAGGCGATCCGGCTCGCCGACCACGAGGGGGTCGACGGGCTCAGCATGCGTCGCTTGGCGGCCGTGCTCGGCGCCGGCGCGATGTCGCTCTACCGGTACGTCGCGAGCAAGGAGCATCTGCTCGACGCGATGGTCGACGTCGTGTTCGAGGAGATCGACCTCCCGCCGGAGGACGCCGACTGGCGGACGGCGATGCGACAGCGCTCGGCGTCCGCACGCGAGGTGTTCGCACGCCACCCCTGGGCCATCGGCGTCGTCGAGTCACGGACCTCGCCGGGGCCCGCCCACCTGCGCCACCGCGAAGCGGTCACCGCCTGCCTGCGCAGGGCCGGGTTCTCGGTCGTGACGGCGACGCACGCCCACTGGCTGCTCGACGCGTACGTCTACGGGTCGGCCCTGCAGGAGGCCACCCTGCCGTTCGACACCCGCGCGGACTTCGCGGACGTGACCGAGGAAGTCCTCCTGCCCCGGCTCGCCCCTGAGGAGTTCCCCTACCTCCACGAGTCGGCGGCGGAGCTCGTCGCCACCGGCTACGACCCGGCCGAGGAGTTCCTCTTCGGCCTCGACCTCGTCCTCGGTGCCCTCGAGCCTCTGAGGGGTCGGACGAGCGCGTAGTACCGACGGACCGACGGCAGGATGAAGACCGACCAGGCGACGACCGGCAGCAGCAGGAACAGCGCGACGACCGGGTTGAGCCGCAGGCCCCACTCGTCGTCCACGACGAGGCGGTCCACGGCGCCCACCGCGACGAGGAGAGGGAGGACGACGAGCGCGACCGGTCGCGCCCACGCGCGACGCCGCCACAGGGCGACCGCGCCCAGCAGCGCCCCGCCGCCGAGCGCCAGGAGACCCAGTCCGAACGGGAACACCTGCCACTGCGGCGGGGTGTCGCCTGCGAGGACCTGTGACGCGACGACCGCCACGTACGCGAGCGCGGGCAGCGTCGTTGCCAGGCCGAGCAGGACGAGCACGCCGAACGGGACCCACAGGACGTCGGGAGCGCGCGGCGCCGGAGCGGGCGCGGCGGTCCCCGGCATGTCGCTCACGCACCGATCATCGCTGGTGGCGGACCGCTGGGGCGAAGGCCGGGAGCCCGTCCTCGTCACGGCGAGCGCTAACGGCTCGTGAGGGCGACGCGCACCCCGAGGCCGATGAGCACGGCGCCGCTCACACCCTCGAGGCGGCGCCTCACCGACCGGCGCCGGAACCACGTGCCCGCGCGGCTGACGCCCATGGCGAGACCGAGATAGAGCAGCGTCTCGACCAGCACCTGGAGCAGCGCCAGCAGGGCGGTCGTCGCGAACAGCGGTCGGCTGGCCGGGATGAACTGCGGGTAGAACGCGATCATGAAGACGGCGGCCTTCGGGTTGGCCAGCTGCACGGCGGCCCCCTCACCGAAGCGGGTGAGCCACTGCCGTCGGCCGAGGGTCGCGACGACTGCGTGGCTGTCGGAGCCCGGCGCCGATCGTCGCCCCGCCGACGGCGCAGGGCGGTCCCGCCACAGCCTCACCCAGGCCCTCACACCGAGGTACAGGAGGACCCCTGCCCCCACGACGCGGAGCACGAGGAACGCAGCCTCGGACGCGGCGACCAGGGCGGCGAAGCCGGCAGCGGCGACCAGTGCCCACACGTACAGACCCAGCTCCAGCCCCAGCACCGTCGGCACCGCACCACGCCAGCCGTCGAGTGCGGCCCGGCGGAGGATCAGGGCCATGGCCGGACCCGGCGAGGCCGAGATGAGAACCACCGCCACGAGGAACGCCGGCAGCACGACGAGGAGGTCCACCACCGGATCGTGACACTGCGGGCGCCAGAGTCGCCACGCCGGTTCGGCGCATCCGCAGAGTCCGGCCCCGGTCCGCCGCGCCGTCGCCGGACGACCGGGTGACGACGCACGAACACGGCACCCTCACGGCTGGCGCAGGGGACCATCCCCGGTGTGAGCCGGACAGGACGTCCATCCTCCGACCTCGCGTCGGGCGACTCCGCTGACGCGGGCGGTCGGCTCGGCCCGGTCGTCGCCGTTCGGGCAGTGCTCCGGAAGACCTTCACGTGGTCCGGCCGTGCCAGGCGCTCGGAGTTCTGGTGGTGGACGCTCGCCGCACTCGCCGTCTACGTCCTGGCCATCGCCGTCGAGCTGCAGGTGGACCCCAGCGGCGACAGCGTGTGGCTGACGGGCGCCACGTGGCTCGCCCTCCTCCTCCCGACCCTGGCCGTCACCGTCCGACAACTCCACGACCGGTCGTTCTCCGCATTGCGCCTTCGACAGCTGGGCCGGACCCAACAGGTACGAGCCGAGAGGTCACCTGCGCGCACGACACGCCGGCGTGTCGTCGTAGCGGTGACCTCTCGCGCTCCGCCTCCGGAGCCGCTCCGCCTCAGAGCCGCCCCGCCGCCTTGAGCGCGAGGTAGCGGTCCGCGAGTGCCGGGGGCAGGTCGTCGGCGTCGCCGCGCACGACCTCGACCCCGAGCCGGCCGACCCACGCCGACACCGTCGCGGCGTCGAGGCGGGCGCGCTCGGCGGCGGCGGCGTCGTGCACGGCGGTCACGTCCCCGCGCCGCCGCGCCATCGCCGTCAGGGCGGGGTCGTCGACCGACGCGACGAGCACGAGGTGCTTGCGCGACAGCTGGCCGAGGGCCGGCAGGAGACCCGAGTTGACGCTCGTGGCGTCCAACGACGTCAGCAGCACCACGAGGGAGCGCCGCGACAGCCGCGTCAGCACCTGCGCCGCGACACCGGACCAGTCGGGCTCGACGAGCGCCGGCTCGACCGGCGCCATGACCTCGACCAGGCGGGGGAGCAGGTCCGTCCGGGAGGAGCCCTCCACCCGCGCCCGGACGCGACGGTCGTGGACGGCGAGGTCGACACGGTCCCCGGCACGGGACGCGAGCGCGGCCAGGAGCAGGGCCGCGTCCATGGCGGCGTCGAGGCGGGGTTCGTCGCCGATCCGCGCCGCGGAGCTCCGCCCGGCGTCGAGGACGAGCTGCACGTGGCGATCGCGCTCCGGGCGCCACGTGCGGACGACCACGGCGGAGCGGCGGGCGGTCGCCCGCCAGTCGATGGAGCGGACGTCGTCGCCGACGACGTACTCGCGCAGCGAGTCGAACTCGGTGCCCTGACCCCGCACCTGCACCGCGGAGCGTCCCTCGAGCTCGCGCAGCCGGGCCAGCCGGCTCGGCAGGTGGCGGCGGGACCGGAACGGCGGCAGCACCCGCAGCCGCCCCGGCAGGTCGAGGCTGCGCTGCCGCGCCGCCACCCCGAGCGGGCCGAGGCTGCGGACGGCGAGCCCGGGGGAGAGCCGGTCCCCGCGCCGGGTCGGGACCAGCGGCGTCGACACCCGGCGCCGCTCGCCCGCCGGCACGTCGAGGCGCTGCCGTGCGACCTGGGCGCCGGCCGAGGGCTGCCACGCGTCCCGGACGACGGCGCGGAGACGCCGCCGACCCGGGTTCGTCACGACGACGGACGCGACCGTCGGCTCGTCCTGCCGCACGGCAGCCATCGGCTCCCGCTCGAGCGCGAGCGCGCGGGGGGACGCCGCGAGCGCGAGGTCGACCACGACGGCGACCACCAGGACACCGAGCCAGCCGAGGAGGCTCGTCCAGCCGGGGACGAGGACGACCGCGACCACCCCCGCGAGGGCGAGGAGGACCGCGCGCCCGGTCAGCGCCACGGCGTCAGCGGGGGACGGGCGTCGCGGCGAGCACCGAGTCGAGGACGGACTCGACGCTCACGCCCTCGAGCTCGGCCTCGGGCCGCAGCCGCACCCGGTGCCGCAGGGTGGCGCGCGCCATCGCCTTGACGTCGTCCGGGGTCACGTAGTCGCGGCCGGTGAGCCACGCCCACGCCCGCGCCGTCTGCAGCAGGGCGGTCGACCCGCGGGGGGACACGCCGAGCGACAGCGACGGCGACACCCGGGTGGCGCGGGCGAGGTCGACGACGTAGGCGAGCACCTGCCGGTCCACCTGCACCCGCGCGACCGCCTCGCGCCCGGCGCGCAGGTCGTCCGGACCCGCGACCCGCCGCACCCCGGCCGCCTCGAGGTCGCGCGGGTCGAAACCGGCGGCGTGCCGGGCGAGGACCTCGACCTCCGCGTCGCGCTCGGGCAGCGGCATCGTCAGCTTGAGGAGGAAGCGGTCGAGCTGCGCCTCCGGCAGCGTGTACGTGCCCTCGTACTCCACGGGGTTCTGCGTGGCGGCGACGATGAACGGGTCGGGCAGCGGCCGGGGGGTGCCGTCGACGCTCACCTGCCGCTCCTCCATCGCCTCCAGCAGCGACGCCTGGGTCTTCGGCGGGGTCCGGTTGATCTCGTCGGCGAGCAGCAGGTTGGTGAACACCGGGCCCTCGCGGAACGAGAACTCCGCGGTCCGTGCGTCGTACACGAGGGAGCCGGTGACGTCGCCCGGCATGAGGTCGGGCGTGAACTGCACCCGTGTCGTCCGCAGGTGCAGCGCCGCGGACAGCGCCCGCACCGTCAGGGTCTTCGCGACACCGGGCACGCCCTCCAGCAGCACGTGCCCGCGGCACAGCAGCGCGATCACGAGGCCCGTGACGACCGCCTGCTGCCCGACCACCGCCTTGCCCACCTCGACCGGCAGCTGCTGCAGGGCCGCGCGCGGGTCGGCGGCGGGCTCGGGGGAGCCCGTCCAGGTCTGCGTGTCGGTCATCGTCGTGCCACCTCTCGTTCGAGCGTGTCGAGGTCGTCCGCGAGCCGGACGAGGCCGGCGTCGTCGGTGGGGTCGGGTCCGAGCAGGAGCGTCGCGACGGCCGTGGGGTCCCGGCCGGTGGCGTCCGCGGCGAGCCGGGCCACGGCCCGGGCGTCCGGCGAGCGGCCCGCGCCGAGCCGGCTCGCGAGGCGCCGGACCGAAGCCCGGCGCAGCACCCGGGCGCTCGTGCCGCGGGCGCCCGCCGCGCGGTACAGCCGCGCCCGCCCCTCCGTCGTCTCGACCGAGCGGACGACGGCGGGCAGACGCTCGGGGACGAGCCGGCCGAGGCGCCGCGATCGCCACACGACGGCGACGGCGAGGACGACGAGCAGCTGGATGCCGACCCACCGCACCCAGCGCGGGAGCAGCTCGAGCGGCGAGACGGTCCGCTCGCCGCCGGCGTCGAGGGCGGGGTCGAGGGGAGAGGCCCGGTACCAGTGGAGGACGGGGTCCTCACCGAGGGCACGGAGGGCGAGGGCGGCGTTGCCGGCCTGCGCGAGGGTCTCGTTCCGGAGGACCCCCTCCTGACCGAGGACGACGACCTGCCGGTCGCCGTCGGTGACGACGGCGTACGACCCGGCGTCCGGGCGGCTACCGCCCCCGGAGGGGTAGCAGACGACGACGTCGGCGTCAGGCGACGGCTGCTCCCCGTCGACACCGGGGACGGCCTCCTCCGACGGGACGTAGCGGGACCCGCCGGCGCGCGCGTCGCCCGCGGCGACGGCGTCCGGGGCGTCGCACTGCGGGTCGACGACCTCCGCGGCCGCCGCCCCGCCGAGGCTCAGCTCGGGTGCGAGGACCCGCAGCGTCGGCAGGCCGGGCTGCACGAGCACGAGCCGCGCCTCGGTGCCGCGCAGCGCCCGCAGGTTGTCCGGACGCAGGACCTCGGAGTCGAGGACGAGGACGGTCTCGTCGGCGTCCGCCTCGGCGAGCACGGTCGCCAGGTCGTCCTGCCGGAGCACCTCGACGCCTTCCCGCTCGAGGATGCGCGCCACCGCCTGCGCACCCTCGGGGGCGGGGTTGTCGGGGTCGAGCGGCTCCCCGGGTGCGCCGGTCGCGGTGGCGACGGACACGGCGACCCCGAGCAGCAGGACCACCACGACGAGGACGAGCGTCCGGTGCCGGCGCCACCACGCCCCGGCGCCGCGCTCCCGGCGGGCCTCGTCGCGGGCGTCGGCCTCGTCGTCGCGCACGTCGAGGGCGCGGTCGAGCCCGAGGAGGTCGGCGGGACCGCTCACGTGCCCGCCCCCGCGCGCGTCGCGACCGCGCCGGGCCGGGCGCGGGCGGTGGCGTCGTCGGCGGCGACGCACGCGTCGTACGCGGCCTCGTCGCCGTCGCGGCCGCCGTAGGTCACGTCGTCGAACGCGCGGGCGGCGGAGGTGAGCGCCTCGGAGGCGTCCGGGAGCAGCGCGCCGCCCTCCCGCGCGACCTCGTCGGCGGTCCGGCCGGGCCGCACGTCGAGGACGACGCGCTCCTCCAACGACCGGGCGACGGCGCGGAACCGCTCCTGGACGGCCTCCCGCCAGCGGCGCTCCCGGGCCGCCGCGACGGCCGCGGCGCGGTGCTCGGCGGCCGTGCGCACGGCACCGCCGAACAGGTCCGCGGCCGCCGGTCCGCGTCGCCGCGCCCGCCGCCGCAGCGGCCCGGCGAGGAGCAGGACGAGGGCGACGACCGCGAGCACGACGAGCGCGGCGACGACGAGACCACCGGTACCGCCGACGCCCTGCACGTCGGCGAGGAGCTCCTCGAGCCGGTCGAGCACCCAGCCGAGCACCCGCTGGACGAGTCCTGGCTCGGCGCGCGTGTACTCCGGCCGCGTGAGCTCCTCCACCGCCCACCGGCGGGCCGTCTCGCGGTCGGGCTCCACGACCCCACGGGACAGCGGGAGGACGAGGCCCGCGAGGGCTCCCGTCACGCCCGCTCGTCCGCCAGGACGCGGGAGAGCGCGACGTCGAGGCCCTCGAGGCGCATCCGCCGGTCGACGTAGAGCAGCGCCGTGACGGCGGCGAGGTACGGCACGACGACGACGGTCGCGACGGTCGAGCCGAGCGCGACCCCGCCGACGTAGAGGACCGCCCCGACGGCGGGTGACGGCGCGAGGGCGAGCCCGAGCCCCGCGACGACGGAGAACGGCGCGGCGAGCAGCGACGACACCGCCTGCGTGAGCAGGAGGGCGAGCAGGAGCACCCCGAACGTGCGCCAGAACGCACCGCGGGTGAGGTGCCACGACCGGCGGACGGCGTCGACGAGGCGTGCCCGCTCGACGACGAGCACGACGGGGACGTACACGAGGCGCACCGCGAGCCAGACCGAGAGGACGGCGACCCCGATGCCGAGGACGACGAGGCTCACGACTCCGCCCGCGACCTGCTCGAGCACGAGGAGGGTGATGCCGGGTGCGAGCGCGGTCGCGACGAGCAGCGACCCGCCGAGGGACAGCAGCAGCGACCAGCCGACGAGGACGAGGACCCGGCCGCGCGCCCGCTGCCACAGCTCCCCGGCCGACAGCTTCCGGTCCACCGCGCTCTGCGTGACCGAGAGGATGAGCAGCCCGGTGAGGACGACGAGCGCGACCGACTGGATGAACCCGGCGGGGACGAGCGCGGCGAACACCCCGAGGGCGGCGACGGCGTCGTCCCCGCTCGCGGGGGCGTCGGGGTCGGTGAAGGTCGGCAGGGAGACCAGCCCGCCGAGCGGCAGGGCGACGAGGACGTTCGTCACGGTGAGGACGATCGCCGTCAGCCCGAGCATGACCGCCGGGTTGTGGCGGATGGCCCGGAAGGAGCCGTCGAAGAAGTCGGAGAAGCCGAGCGGTCGCAGCGGCACGATGCCCCGCCGCGTGAGGACGCTGCCGTACGGCTGCTGCCCCTGCCGGCGTTGGACGTCGGTCCACCCCCCGACGCCGCGCTGGTCCTGCGGCGGGGGCGGACCGGGCTGGGGCGGGGGAGCGGCGGGGGTCCACGGGGACGCGGTCTCGGGCGTCACCCAGCCGCCGGCGGGCGGGCGGTCGTCCGGGCCGGTGCCTCCGGGCGCCGGTGTGCTCACGCGGTCCCTCCCCGTCGTCGTCCCGGTCCCCGCGACCGCGACGACGCTCATCGTGCCATCCCGACCCCGCGTCCCGACCTGCGCGTCCTCCCTCCGGGTGCACCTGCGTGCCACCTCGATGCCGCATCATGGGAGCCATGCGTGGCCGCGTACTCGTCGTCGACGACGACCCCGCCCTGTCGGAGATGCTCGGGATCGTGCTGCGGGGCGAGGGCCTGGAGCCGGTGTTCTGCGCCGACGGCTCCCGGGCGCTGGAGGAGTTCCGCGCCCGCAAGCCCGACGTCGTGCTCCTCGACGTCATGCTGCCGGGCGTCGACGGCATCACGGTGGCGCAGCAGATCCGTGCGGAGTCCGGCACGCCCATCGTCATGCTGACGGCGAAGTCCGACACCGTCGACGTCGTCCTCGGCCTGGAGTCCGGCGCCGACGACTACGTCGTGAAGCCGTTCAAGCCGAAGGAGCTCGTCGCGCGCGTGCGGGCGCGGCTGCGCCGCAGCGACACCGCGACGCCGGAGGTCCTGCGCATCGGCGACCTCGTCGTCGACGTGCCCGGTCACTCCGTCGAGCGCAACGGCGAGCACATCGCCCTCACCCCGCTGGAGTTCGACCTCCTCGTCGCCCTCGCCCGCAAGCCGTGGCAGGTCTTCACCCGCGAGGCGCTGCTCGAGCAGGTGTGGGGCTACCAGCACGCCGCCGACACCCGCCTCGTCAACGTCCACGTGCAGCGGCTGCGGGCCAAGATCGAGCGCGACCCCGAGAACCCCGCCTTCGTGCTGACGGTCCGGGGCGTCGGCTACCGCGCCGGCAGCGCGAGGGAGCCGGTGTCCTGAGCCGCCTCCGTGCCGCGCTCGGTGCCCTCGCCCAGCGGTGGCGCCGGTCGCTCCACGTCCGGGTCGTCGTCCTCACCGTGTCGCTCGGCACGGTCGTCGTCGTCGCCATCGGGCAGCTCGTCCTCTACGACGTCGCGAACGGCCTCGTCGAGCAGCGCACCCGCGTCGCCTTCGTCGAGAGCGCCGCGCAGGCCGCCCGCGTGCAGGAGGCCTTCGACCAGGCCGCCGCCCAGGACGTCACCGCCGAGCAGCAGCTCGTCAACGACCTCCTGCCCCGCCTCGAGGGGGCGGGCGCGCAGCGGCTGCGGGAGGTCGTGCTCCTGCGCTCGGTCGGCAACGAGCGCGCCGTCCGGCTCGGGGACACCTACAGCGACGGGCTGCTGCCCAGCACCATCACCCCGGAGCTGCGCGCGGCCGTCACCGACGACCCCGAGCGGCAGCAGGCCCAGCTGCTGCAGGTGCGCAGCAGCGGCCCCGACGACGGTGACCCCGCCATCGCCGTGGGCGAGCGCATCGAGCTGCCGCTCTCGGGCGAGCACGACCTGTTCCTCGTCTACCGCCTCGACCAGGAGCAGCAGAGCCTCGCCGTCGTCGAGCGCGCCCTCCTGCTCGGCCAGGTCGCGCTCGTCCTCCTCGTCGGGGCCATCGCGTGGCTCGTCACCCGCCTCGTCGTCGAACCGGTCCGCGAGGCCGCCGGGACCGCCGAGCGGCTCGCCGGCGGACAGCTCGACGTCCGCATGGCCGAGCGCGGCGAGGACGACCTCGCCCTGCTGTCGCGCAGCTTCAACGCCATGGCGGCGAGCCTCCAGCGGCAGATCGTCCAGCTCGAGCAGCTGTCGCACCTGCAGCAGCGCTTCGTCAGCGACGTCTCCCACGAGCTGCGGACGCCCCTCACGACCATCCGGATGGCCGCGGACCTCCTCCACGACCGCCGGCACGACTTCGACGCCGACCTCGCCCGCAGCGTCGAGCTCCTCCAGGCGCAGATCGACCGGTTCGAGGCGCTGCTCGCCGACCTCCTCGAGGTGAGCCGCTTCGACGCCGGGGCCGCCGAGCTCGACACCGAGGCGGTCGACGTCGCCGACGTCGTCCGCCACGCGACCGAGACCGCCCGGCCGATCGCCGACGCGCGCGGCGTCGTGCTCGTGGTCCACGCGCCGGCCCAGCCCGTCATGGCGCAGGTCGACCGGCGCCGCGTCGAGCGGGTCGTCCGCAACCTCGTGAGCAACGCCGTCGAGCACGCCGAGGGCACCGACGTCACCGTCACGGTCGCCGCGGACGCGCAGGCGGTCGGGGTCGGGGTCCGCGACCACGGCGTCGGCCTCGACGGTGCGGAGCTCGGCCGGGTCTTCGACCGGTTCTGGCGCGCCGACCCCGCCCGCGCCCGGACGACCGGCGGGACCGGCCTCGGCCTCGCGATCTCCCTGGAGGACGCGCGCCTGCACGGCGGCCGGCTCGAGGTGTGGGGGCGTCCCGGGGAGGGTGCGCACTTCCTCATGACGGTGCCGCGACGGGCCGGCGCCGACCCGGGCGCAGGGCCCCTCGCCGTCGTCCCCGAGGACGGCACGGACGGCACGGACGGCACGGACGGCACGGACGGCACGGACGGCACGGACGGCGCCGGAGCGACGGGGGCGGCAGCCGCACCGGACGCACCTGTCGCGGACGCTGCGGACGCCTCCGGGTTCGTACCTCCCGGTGCCGCGGGCGACCCTGCGGGCACGCGCGACGCGGAGGTGATCCGGTGACCGCGCGGCCGCCGCGCGCGCGGGCGGCCCGGGCGGTGCGCGCGGTGCTCGCCGTCCTGCTCGGGCTCGTGCTCGCCGGCTGCGCGAGCCTGCCGACGACCGGGCGGGTCGTCGCCGGCGGCGACGTCGACCAGCAGGGCGTCCGGCCGGCGCTGCGGGTGGCGGCCGCCGGACCCGTGCCCGGTGCGGACGAGCGCGAGCTCGTCACCGGGTTCCTCGCCGCCGTCGCCGGGCTCGACGACTACAGCGTCGCGCGGGAGTTCCTCGCCCCCGGTGCGGAGGACTGGCGACCGGCGGACCGCACGGTCGTGCACCAGGGCCTCCAGGTCCTGTCCTCCGACGTCGAGGGCGACGAGGCGACCGTCCGGCTCAGCGCCGTCGTCGTCGCCCGCATCGACGGCAACGGCCGCTACGTGCCGCAGAGCCCGACGACCGAGGAGCAGGTGTACCGGCTCGAGCGCGTCGCGGGGGAGTGGCGCATCAGCGAGCTGCCGACGGGCGTCCTCGTCAGCGAGATCGACGCCGACCGCGTGCTCAGCGACTTCGGGGTCTGGTTCCCCGACCCGACCGGCACCTACCTCGTGCCCGACGTCCGCTGGTTCCCCCATCTGACGTCGTCGGCGACGAGCCTCGTGCGGGCGCTGCTCGCCGGGCCGAGCGCCCCGTACCTCGGCGCGCTCACGACCGCCGTCCCCGAGGGGACGCGGCTGGGGCTCGCGACCGTCCCCGTCGAGAACGGCATCGCGACCGTCGACCTCACCGACGACGTCCTCGTCGCCGACAGCGCCCAGCGCTCCCTCCTGCTCTCGCAGCTGCGGCAGACGCTGCGTGCGGTGCCCGGCGTCAGCAACGTGTCGGTGACGGTCGACGGCGCCCCGCTGCCCGACGTGCAGCCGGAGGACGGTCTGCAGGGCACCCAGCTGCGGGTCGACCCGGGGGTCGACGACCGGCCCTACGTGCTGGGCGCGCCGACGGGCGGTGCAACCGGCTCCCCCGGCGAGGGCGGCGACGGTGACGGTGACGGTGACGGCGAGGAGGGGCCGGACGCCACCGCGGATCCCGTCGAGACCGAGCCGGCCGTGGGGCCGGACGGTCGTACCGTCGCCCCGCCCGGGGCGCAGCTCCTGCGCCTCGACCTCGACGGCGCGACCCCGGTCGACGGCACCGAGGCGCTCACCGACCTCGTGCGCACAGGTCTCGCGGCGTCGTACGACGGGGAGACGTTCGCGGGGCTCGACGCCGACCGGACGGCGCTGTGGGTCCAGCAGACCGGCTCGCCGCCCGTCGAGCTCGTCACCGGCAGCGGCCTCACGCAGCCCTCCTTCGACCCGCCGCCGCTCGGCTGGCTGTGGACGGTGTCCGCCGACCCCGACGGGGGGCCGCCCCGGGTGCTCGCGGCGGCGTCGTCGACCGAACCGGTCGAGGCGCGGTGGCTGACGAGCGGCGACGAGGTGCGGGCGCTGCGCGTGAGCCGCGACGGCACACGGGTCGTCGTCGTCGTCGCGCGGCGCGACGGGTCGGTCGTCGTGGAGGTGAGGGGCGTCCGCCGGGACGCGGGCAACCAGCCCCTGTCGCTGTCCGAGGCCGCGATCCGGCTCGCCCCGCAGGTCCTCGACGCCGTCGACGCGGCGTGGGTGGGCGACGACCAGGTGGTCGTCCTCGGCCGCTCCGGCGAGGAGCCCCTGCGGCCGTTCCTCGCCCAGGTCGGCGGTCCCGCCCAGCCGCTGGCACCCACCCCGGGAGCGGTGACGGTGTCGAGCGGGCTGGGGGAGCGCTCGATCGTCGTCGGTACCTCCGACGGCACCGTGCTGCGCCGCTCCGGCAGCCTGTGGATCGACGGCGCCTCCGGGGTGTCGCCCGCGCACCCCGGCTGAGGCGGGGGTCCCGTCCACAGCCACCGCGGGTCGTCCCCAGGCGACGGCGCCCCCGACGCGGACGAGGCGCCCGGCCCACGCTGAGGCGGTGGGTCGGGGCGAGGGGACGGTCGGCGGGTCGCTGCTCGCCGGTCTCGACGGTGTCGTGAGGGTGCTCCTGCCGGTCTCCTGCCCCGGCTGCGGGTGCCCGGACGTCGTGGTGTGCCCGTCGTGCCGCCACCGGGTCCTGTCCGGGCCGGCGCTCCACCGGATCCTGGTCGACGGCACCCCGGCGGTCGCCTCGGCGTCGTGGCGCGGGCCGGCCGCCGGGCTCGTCGGGGGCCTCAAGGAGCGGGGCCGCACCGACGTCCTCGACGTGCTGGCGGCCGCGCTGGCCCGTGCCGTCGCGCTGCTGCTGTGGCCGGCGGAGGGCGGTCCGCGCCACGACGCCGGCCCGCCGGTCCCCCCGGTCCTGCCGGGGGCGGGGGGTCCCGTGCTGCTCGTCCCGCCGCCGGCGACGTGGCGGGCCGTGGTGCGCCGTCGCGACCGCCCGGGGGAGCGGCTCGCCGGGCACGCCGCCGACCGTCTCCGTCGCGCGGGCGCCGACGTGGTCGCCGTCCCGGCCCTCGCGCTGCGCCGCCGTGTCGTCGACCAGGCGGGACTCGGGCGCGTCGCGCGCGAGCAGAACCTCACCGGTGCCCACCGCCTGCGGCCCGGTCTCGGCGGTGTCGTCGCCGGCCGCGACGTCGTGGTCGTCGACGACGTCGTGACGAGCGGTGCCACCGCCGTCGAGGCGGGTGCGACGCTCCGGGCGGCCGGGGCGCGGGTCGTGGGGACCGCGAGCGTGGCGCACGCGTGATGCCGCCCGGATCGCCGCCCGGATCGCCGCCCGGATCGCCGCCCCGGCTTCACGCGGGCGCGACGGGGGACTAACGTTCTGTCATGGAGCAGGCCGCGGTCCTCGGGACCGCGGCCTCCTGCGTCCTCGGCCGGTCCGCCGCCCGGCCCGGGGGGGTGGTCGCCCGGTCCTGAGCACCGTCGGCACCCGTCCGGGCGGCCGTCGTCAGGGCCACCACCTGATGCACGTGTCTCTGCACCCACGCACTCAGGAGGCTCCATGGACGTCACCGTGACCGCACGACACACCCACGTGTCCGACCGGTTCCGTCGCCACCTCGAGGAGAAGGTCGAGAAGGTCGAGCAGCTCTGCCCGCGCTGCATCCGCGTCGACGCGGTCGTCAGCGAGGAGAAGAACCCGCGGCAGCAGAGCAGCTCCCACCGGATCGAGCTGACGGTTCTCAGCAAGGGACCCGTCGTGCGCGGCGAGGCCCGTGCCGGCGACCCGTACGCGGCGCTCGACCTGGCGCTCGCGAAGCTGTACGAACGCCTCAGGCGCGCGCGGGACCGTCGCAAGGTGCACCACGGACGTCATGCCCCCGAACCCCTCCACCGCGCCAGCGCGCGCTGGGACGGCATCGACCTCGACGCCGAGCGCGAGGTCGCCGCCGGGGTGGCCGCACCCGCCCTCAACGGGCACGCACCGACCGCGGAGGCGGGCGCCGACGCCGCCCCGGGCGAGGTGGCGGACGACCGTGCGTCCTCGGACGGCGCGACGGGCCTCGACGGCTCGCCCGTCGAGATCCGCGAGAAGGTCCACCCGGCCGTGCCGATGACCCCCGAGCAGGCGCTGTACGAGATGGAGCTCGTCGGCCACGACTTCTACCTCTTCGTCGACGCCGCCACCGGCATGCCGAGCGCCATGTACCGGCGCAAGGGCTGGAGCTACGGCGTGATCCGGCTCAGCGACCGCGCCACCGACGAGGCGGAGCAGCGCAGCAGCGAGGTCCCGGTGATGGCCGGCCACGACTGAGCGCACCCGACCCGCGCCGACGGCCCCCGCCACCGACACTGGTGACGGGGGCCGTCGGTGTCTCCTGCGAGGATCCGCCGGTGCCCCGAGAGCTGCTGCGCGCGGACCAGGCCCGCCGTCTCGCCCTCGGCGCGCAGGGACTGCTGGCCGCGCGCCCTCGGCCGGGCGCCGCGAGCGACCGCGGCCACGTGCGGCGCCTCGTCGAGCGGCTCGGCGCCGTCCAGGTGGACTCCGTCAACGTCGTCGCCCGCGCCCACCTGCTGCCGTTCCTCGCCCGCCTCGGTGACTACCGGCCCGACGTCCTCGACGCGGCGCTCCGGGCGAGCTCCTCGCGCCCGCCCGTCGCGTGGGAGTACTGGGGACACGAGGCCTCCTACGTCCCCGCCGGGGCGCTCGCCGCCCTCCGCTTCCGCATGCGCGAGGCCGAGGAACGCGCGTGGGGCGGGATGCTCGACGTCGCCCGCCGCCGTCCCCAGCTGCTGACCGACGTCGTCGCGGCGCTCGCCGACGGCCCGCTCACCGCACGGCAGCTCCAGGCGCTCCTCGAGCCCGCGCACCGACGCCGCAGCGACCACTGGGGCTGGAACTGGTCCGACGTCAAGCGCGCCGTCGAGATGGCCTTCTGGTCCGGGCAGGTGACGAGTGCCGGGCGGACCACCCAGTTCGAGCGCCGCTACGACCTGCCCGAACGGGTGTGGCCCGCCGAGGCCCTGCGCACGCCGTGGCCGGACCGCGTGGAGGCGGCCCTCGAGCTGGTCCGGAGGGCGGGTCTCGCCCTGGGCGTCGCGACCCTCGACGACCTCGCCGACCACTACCGGCTCCGCACCGCCGACGCACGGGGCGCGGTCGCCGCGCTCGTCGAGTCCGGCGACCTGGTCCCCGTCGAGGTCGTGGGCTGGGACGCCCCGGCGTGGCGGCACACCGCGGTCCCGCTGCCGCGGGCGAGCGCGGTCGAGGGCCCGGGCGTCCTGCTCGCGCCCTTCGACCCGCTGGTGTGGCACCGGCCCCGCACGGAGCGGCTCTTCGGGTTCCGCTACCGGCTCGAGATCTACGTGCCGGCCGCCCGCCGGGTCCACGGCTACTACGTGCTGCCCTTCCTCCACCGCGGGCGTCTCGTCGCCCGGGTCGACCTCAAGGCGGACCGCAGGGCCGGCCGGCTGCTCGTCCGGGCCGCCTGGGCGGAGGCCGGCACGGACGGCGACGACGTCGCCGCCCTCGCCGCCGAGTGCGGGCGGGTGGGGCGCTGGCTCGGGTGCCCGGACGTCGTCGTCGAGCCGCTGGGGGACCTGGCGGCTCCCCTCGCGCTGGCCTGCCGGGCGGTCACCGGCCGCTGAGGGGGTCGGGCGGACGACGGCCGACGGTGGGTCGACGTCGCGGTCCGGGCCCCGGACCGGCGTCTACGATGCCGCGTGTGGGATTCATCGACCGCATGCTCCGGGTGGGCGAGGGCAAGGTCCTCCGGCGCCTGACGACGATCGCCGACCAGGTCAACGCCATCGAGGACGAGTTCGTCGCGATGAGCGACGCCGAGCTGCGCGGGGAGACCGACCGGCTCAAGGCGCGGCTGGCCGACGGGGAGACGCTCGAGCGGCTCATGCCCGAGGCCTTCGCGGCGGTGCGGGAGGCGTCCAAGCGCACCCTCGGGTTCCGGCACTTCGACGTGCAGGTCATGGGCGGCGCGGCCCTCCACCTCGGCAACATCGCGGAGATGAAGACCGGTGAGGGCAAGACCCTCGTCGCGACGCTGCCCGCCTACCTCAACGCGCTCACCGGGCGCGGCGTCCACGTCGTCACCGTCAACGACTACCTCGCCCGGTACCAGAGCGACCTCATGGGCCGCGTCTACCGGTTCCTCGGCATGGAGACCGGGGTCGTCCTCAACGGCCAGACCCCGACCGAGCGTCGCCAGATGTACGCCGCCGACATCACGTACGGCACGAACAACGAGTTCGGCTTCGACTACCTCCGCGACAACATGGCGCAGAGCCTGCAGAACCTCGTGCAGCGCGACCACTACTTCGCGATCGTCGACGAGGTCGACTCGATCCTCGTCGACGAGGCACGTACGCCGCTCATCATCTCCGGGCCCGTCGAGCAGCCGCAGAAGTGGTACCAGGAGTTCGCGAGGCTCGCGGCCCGGATGGAGGCCGACACCCACTACGAGGTCGACGAGAAGAAGCGCACCGTCGGTGTCACCGAGGACGGCATCGCCCTCGTGGAGGACCACCTCGGCGTGGAGAACCTCTACGAGTCGGAGAACACGCCGCTCATCGGCTTCCTCAACAACGCCGTCAAGGCGAAGGAGCTGTACAAGCGGGACCGCGACTACGTCGTCATCGACGGCAACGTCAACATCGTCGACGAGCACACCGGGCGCATGCTGCCCGGCCGCCGCTACTCCGAGGGCATGCACCAGGCCATCGAGGCGAAGGAGGGCGTGACGATCCAGCGGGAGAACCAGACGCTGGCCTCGATCACGCTCCAGAACTACTTCCGGATGTACAACAAGCTCGCCGGGATGACCGGTACGGCGAAGACGGAGGAGACGGAGTTCAGCCAGATCTACGGCATGGGCGTCGTCGAGATCCCGACGAACCGGCCGATGGTCCGCGCCGACGAGGTCGACGTCGTCTACAAGAACGAGGACGCGAAGTACCGCGCGATCCTCTCCGACATCGTCGAGCGGCACGAGAAGGGCCAGCCGGTGCTCGTCGGCACGACGAGCGTCGAGAAGTCCGAGCGGGTCTCCCGGGCCCTGCAGAAGGCCGGCATCCCGCACGAGGTCCTCAACGCCAAGCAGCACGAGCGTGAGGCCGCGGTCGTCGCCATGGCCGGTCGCACCGGCGCCGTCACCGTCGCCACCAACATGGCAGGGCGCGGCACCGACATCATGCTCGGCGGCAACGCGGAGTTCATGGCCGTCGAGGCGATGCGGGCCCGCGGCCTCGACCCGAACGAGGACCCCGAGGCGTACGAGGCGGCGTGGCCCGACGAGCTGGACACGGCGAAGGCCGCCGTGGCCGCCGACGCCGACAAGGTCCTCGAGGCGGGCGGTCTCTACGTCCTCGGCACCGAGCGGCACGAGTCGCGCCGCATCGACAACCAGCTCCGCGGCCGCTCCGGTCGGCAGGGCGACCCGGGCGAGAGCCGCTTCTACCTCGCGCTCAGCGACGACCTCATGCGGATGTTCAACTCGGGGCTCGTCGAGGGCTTCCTCGAGCGGACCGGGGTCTCGGAGGACGAGCCCATCCGCTCGAAGATGGTGAGCCGCTCCATCGAGAGCGCCCAGAAGCAGGTCGAGGCCCGCAACTTCGAGATCCGCAAGAACGTCCTCAAGTACGACGACGTCCTCAACATGCAGCGCACCGTCATCTACAAGGAGCGCCGCCGCGTCCTGGAGCACGCCGACCTCGGCGACGAGGTCCGCCACTTCGCCGCCGACGTCGTCGAGGGCTACGTCCGCGCCGCCACGAGCGAGCCGCACGCCGAGGACTGGGACCTCGACCAGCTGTGGCAGGACCTGCGGGCGGTGTACCCGGTGGGCGTCCAGCAGGAGGAGGTGCTCGCCGAGCACGGCGGCCTGCAGGGCGTCTCGCCGCAGGTCCTCGTCGACGAGCTCACCGCCGACGTCCGCGTCGCCTACGACGCGCGCGAGGAGGAGATGAGCCCCGCGCTCATGCGCCAGCTCGAACGGCGGGTCGTGCTCGGGGTCATCGACCGCAAGTGGCGCGAGCACCTGTACGAGATGGACTACCTGCAGGACGGCATCGGCCTGCGGGCCATGGCCCAGCGCAACCCGCTCGTGGAGTACCAGCGCGAGGGCTTCGACATGTTCCAGGCGATGACGGAGGGCATCAAGGAGGAGACGGTCCGGCTCGTCTTCGCCGCCCAGCTCACCGCCGCCCCGCAGCGTCCGCCCGCCGGGGTGGAGGTCGTCGACGGCGGCGGGTCCGAGCCCGTCGCGGTCGGTGCCGGTGCCCGGACCGCGGGTGCGGCCGCTGCCGGCGCCGCCACGGGCGGCACGGCCGGCGGAGCCGGGGCCCCCGCCCAGCCCCCGACCGGGACCGAGCCCGGGGAGCCGGCGGACAAGACACCGGCCGCCGCCGCGGAGGCGGAGCCCGAGGTCCCCGCCTCGTTCTCCGTCCCGGGCCTCGACCAGCGCGTCGGCGCGCTGTCGTACACCGCCCCCACGCTCGACGGTGAGGCCCCCGGCGAGCCGGGGACGAGCGGGGCCCGCCCGGCGGGCCGCGGCGGGGCCGACGGCGCCAACCGCGCCCAGCGCCGCGCCGCCGCGAAGCGGGACAAGCGCCAGGGCTGACCCGCCCGCGCCGCGCACGTCGGCCTCCGTGTCGACCTCCGGCCGGTAGGCCTGCGTCCCTGCTGACATACCGGCACGAGCTCTGCCTCCGTTCGACGGGTGGGGGAGTCAGCCGAGCTCGAGCGCCACGAGCCGCCAGCGGCCGTCGCTGCCGTCGAGGCGGGCCGCGACGGCGCGGGCGCGCACCCCGTCGAGGACCACGGCGCTGACCTCCAGGGCGCGGCTGCCCGCCGGGGCGCTGCGCACGCTGCGGACCACCGGTCGACGGGCGACCGCCGTGGCCGCGCCCCGACCGGTGGCCGCGTGCTCGAGGAGGACCCGCTGGCGGAGCTCGGCGTAGACCTCCGGCGTCGTCCAGCGCAGCAGCTGCGACGGCGGGCGGTGACCGCGCACGACGTCGACGACGGCCTGGACGAGACGGCGCACGAGGTCGTCCGGGCAGTCCCGGGCAGCGGCCCCCCGGCCCTCGTGACCGCCGTCGGGCGACGCGCCGTCACCGTCGCGGCCGACGCCCGCGGTGTCGGTCTCGTCGACGAGGGACCGGAAGATCGGCAACGGCACGTGGGTCGCCCGCGACGGCGCCCGCGACGCGCGGACGGCCCGCGGCGACCACCGCGCCCGCGCGGGCTCCGGCACGTCGTGCACGTGCGGTCGCCGCGGCTCCACCGGCTCGACGGGCCCGTCGGGCCCGTCCGGCCCCGCGGGACGCCCGGCGCACGGCGCCACGGGTGCCGGGCGCCACGCGGGCACCGCAGGTGCCGGGGCTGCCGCGATCGTCGCTGTCGTCATCGTCGTCCCTCTCTCACCGGCCCTTCAGGGCGCTGCGCCTGTGGCAGGTGCCCCGCGCGGCCGCGCCGTGACAACGACAGGCGGCGCGTCACGGGACGACGCCGCGCCGGACCTGCCCTACCGGTGGGTAACAAGGGGGGTGGGCTCGGTAGCATCACAGGGATGTCCGACCGCCTGAGCGCTCTGGACGCCTCGTTCCTCTACGCCGAGGAGCCCGGCGCGCCTCAGCACGTCGGCACCGTCATGACCTTCGAGGGCCCGCTCGACTTCCCCCGCCTCCAGCGGCACGTCGCGGGCCGCATCGCGTTCGTGCCCCGCTACCGCAAGCGCGTCCGCGCCGTGCCCGGTGGGCTCGCGAACCCCGTGTGGGTCGACGACGCCCGCTTCGACCTCGCCTTCCACGTGCGCCGTTCCGCGCTGCCGCGCCCCGGCACGCTCGACCAGCTGCGCGAGCTCGTCGCACGGGTCCACCCCCGTCAGCTCGACCGCAGCCGTCCCCTGTGGGAGCTGTACGTCGTCGAGGGCCTCGAGGGCGACCGGTTCGCCCTGGTGAGCAAGGCCCACCAGGCGCTCGTCGACGGCGTCCACGCCCTCGACCTCGCACAGGTCGTCCTCGACGCGTCCCCCGAGGCCGTGGAGGCGCCTCCGGACGCGTGGCGGCCGGCCCCCGAGCCGTCGGTGCTCGACCTCGTGGCGGGGGCGGCGCTCGAGGCCGCGCAGCGGCCCGGCGAGGCGGTGCGGACCGTCCGCCGCCGGGCCGCGGAGGTCCAGCAGGGCGCCGCGCGCGTCGCCGGGTCCCTCACCCGGCTCGCCGTGCAGCGCAGCGCTCCCGAGAGCCCGCTCGACGTCGAGCTGTCGCAGCAGCGCCGCTACGCCGTCGCGTCCCACGACCTCGCCGAGTTCCGCGACGTCGCCCGCCGCCACGGCAAGGAGGCCGACAACACCCGCTCCCCGGGAGCGCTCGGGGTGCGCCCGACGGTCAACGACGTCGTCCTCGCCGTGCTCGCGGGGACCCTCCGGACGTGGCTGCAGGCGCGCGGGGCGGTCGTCACGCCCACCACCCGGGTCCGGGCGCTCGTTCCGGTGAGCGTGCTGCCCGCGGACGGCGACGACGAGCAGCGCATGCTCGAGCCGCCCGGAGCCCGGGCCGACTCGGCGTTCGGCACGACGGTCGACGGCCAGCTCGTCGACCTGCCCGTCGGGGAGCCGAGCCCCGTCATGCGGCTGCACCAGGTCGCCTACCAGCTGAGCCCGCACCGCGAGGGCGGGCGGGCCGTGCGCGCCCGCGAGCTCGCCGCCCTCGCGGGTTTCGCGCCGCCCACGCTCCACAGCCTCGGGGTGCGGGTCGCGGCCGGGCTGTCGCGGCGGTGGTTCAACCTGCTCGTCACCAACGTGCCCGGCCCGCAGGAGCCGATGTACTGCGCCGGGGCGCGGCTCGCCGAGACCTACCCCGTCATCCCCCTGTCGCCGGGGCACGCCCTCGCCGTAGGCGTGACGAGCTACGACGGGCGCGTCTTCGTCGGCTTCAACGCCGACCGGGACGCCGTCGCCGACGTCGGGGAGATGCCGACGTACCTCGCCGAGGCGCTCGCCGAGCTGCGGGAGACGGCCCGGTGAGCCCGCGTTCGGCGCGCCGCGGGAGGACGCGGGGCCGCGGCGGGCGCCCGTCGTGGGGCCTCGTCCTCGGCGGTGGCGGGGTGCTCGGCGGGGCGTGGATGGTCGGCGCGCTCACCGCGTACGAGGAGGTGAGCGGACGCGACTGCCGCGACGCCGACGTCATCATCGGCACGTCCGTCGGGGCGTTCGCGGCGGCCCTGCTGGGTGCCGGCGCCTCGGTGGCCGACTGGCGCGCCCACCAGGAGGGTCGTGCCGTGCGTCACGGTCCGATGGCGGGGCTGTCGTGGGACTACGACGTCGACAGCGGCGGGGCGACGCCACCGACGCCGGGCCGCCGACCCGGCTCGCCCGGCCTCGTCACCTCCGGCGTGCGGCGCCTGCGCCGGCTGCCGCCGACCGCCGTCCTGTCCGGTCTCGTCCCGGAGGGCCGCGGCTCCATGACGCGGATCGGGGAGACCGTCGACGGGCTCCTCGGCGGCCGCGACTGGGTCCGCCGGCGCGGCGTGCGCGTCGTCGCCCTCGACTACGACTCCGGGCACCGCACCGTGTTCGCCGGGCCCACGGACCAGCCCGACGCCGACCGCCACCGCCGCCACACCGTGCGCGGTGCCCGTCTCCCGGACGCCGTCATGGCGTCGTGCGCGATCCCCGGCTGGTACGCGCCCGTGCGGATCGGGGACCACCGCTACGTCGACGGGGGCGCCTGGTCGAGCACCAACGTCGACCTCGTCGCCGCCGACCACCTCGACGAGGTCGTCGTCGTCGCGCCCATGGTGTGCTTCGCTCCCGACCGGCCCCGCAGCTTCGCCCAGATCGTCGACCGGCAGTGGCGGGCGTCGGTGACGGCCCGCTGCCTGCGGGAGGTGCAGGCCGCCCACGCCGCCGGCACGGCCGTCACCGTCATCGGGCCGTCCGCGGAGGACCTCGAGGCGGTCGGACCCAACGTCATGGACCCCAACCGGCGACGCCGGGTCCTCGAGACCTCCCTGCGCACCTCGCGGGCCGCGCTCGCCGACCCCGAGCCCCTCGAGCTGCCCGTGCCGCCCGCGCCGAGCGCGCCCGCCGACGCCCGTCACCAGCGCGACGCGGCCGGGGCCCGCCGGTGAAGGGGGTCCGGGTCTACCTGCCGACGACCTGGGCGGCTCTCCCTGCGCTCGCGACGGCCGGCGTGCCGCCCGCCACGACGGGCTACGCCGCCACCGCGGCGCTCGCCGAGGCCCTGGACGTGCCGGTCCGCCAGGACGAGCTGCTCGAGGACGCCCCGGACACCTCCGAGCACCTCGACGACCTCCACGCCGCGGCGGCCGCCGCGGCCGCCGACCACTCCCTCCTCCTGCTCGCCGACGGCCCCGAGCCCGGCCCGGCGCGTCGCGCCGTCGTCGTCGCGGTCGCGCACGTCTCGACGGTGCCCGGTCACGGCGAGCACCCGGGAGCCGTTCGGCTCGAGGAGGCCGTGCCGTGGTCGCGCGTGGAGGCCGTGCTCGCCGACGGTCCCGGCGACGAGCCGGCCGTGGCGGCAGCCCTCGCGGCGCTCGGGGCCGACGCGGACGCGGGGCTCGAGCGCGCGGTGGCCGTGCTCGACGACGTCGCGCTCGGCTGGTTCGCGCCGTCGGAGGTCGCGGCGCCCTGAGGGTCCGTCGCCGGCCCGTGGCTAGGCTCCCGGGCGTGGCCGCCCCGACCCCCGACGTGCACGACGAGCTGTTCGAGCTGCGCCTGGAGCGCTGGCTCCCGGACCTCGACGCGGGTCTGGCCGGGGCGTACGAGCCGGAGCAGTGCGAGGCGCTCCGCACCGCCGTCGTACGGGTCCTGCGGCGTGCGCACGCGGCCCGGCGACCCGTGCTGCGACAGCACGACCAGCGGCGCCTGCTGCGTCCGGACTGGTTCCAGCGGGAGGACGTCCTCGGCTACGCCGCCTACACCGAGCGCTTCGCGGGCGACCTCGACGGCGTCCGGCGACGCATCGGCTACCTCGAGGAGCTGGGGGTCACGTACCTGCACCTCCTGCCGCTGCTGGAGCCCCGCCCCGGCGACAACGACGGCGGCTACGCGGTCGCGGACTACCGGCGCGTCCGGGCGGACCTCGGCACCAACGACGACCTCGCCCGCCTGGCCGACACCCTCCACGAGCACGGCATCAGCCTGTGCGTCGACCTCGTCCTCAACCACGTCGCGTACGAGCACGAGTGGGCGCGCCGGGCCCGGGCGGGGGAGGAGCGCTACCGCCGCTACTTCCGCGTGTTCCCCGACCGCAAGGAGCCGGACGCCTACGAGCAGACCCTGCCGGAGGTGTTCCCCGACTTCGCGCCCGGCAACTTCACGTGGGACGACGACCTCGACGGCTGGGTGTGGACGACGTTCAACTCCTGGCAGTGGGACGTCGACTGGTCGAACCCCGACGTGTTCGTCGAGTACCTCGAGATCGTCTGCCACCTCGCGAACCTCGGCGTCGACGTCCTCCGCCTCGACGCCATCGCGTTCCTGTGGAAGCGGCTCGGGACCACGTGCCAGAACGAGCCGGAGGTGCACGCCCTCACGCAGGCCCTGCGCGCGGCGCTCCGCGTCGTCGCCCCCGCCGTCGCGCTCAAGGCCGAGGCGATCGTCGGGCCGCGCGACCTCGTGCCGTACCTCGGCACCGGCCGCCACCACGGCAAGGTGAGCGACCTCGCGTACCACAACAGCCTCATGGTCCAGGTGTGGTCGATGCTCGCCAGCCGCGACGTCCGCCTCACCGTCCACGCCCTCCGGCAGTTCCCGCCCGTGCCGTCGACGACGGCGTGGATCACGTACGTCCGCTGCCACGACGACATCGGCTGGGCGGTCGACGACGGCGACGCCGCCGCGGTCGGGCTCAGCGGGTACGCCCACCGGGCCTTCCTCGCCGACTACTACACCGGCGGCTTCCCCGGCTCCTTCGGGCGCGGCCTCACGTTCCAGCACAACCCGGAGACCGGGGACCGGCGCACCTCCGGGACGGCGGCGTCGCTGCTCGGTGTCGACGCCGCCCTCGAGCAGCCCGAGGGCCCGGACCGCCTGCGCGCCCTCGACGGTGCCGTCGCGCGGCTGCTGCTCGCGCACGCCGTCGTCATCGGCTTCGGCGGGGTCCCCGTCATCTGGTCGGGCGACGAGCTCGGGCTGCGCGACGACCCCGTGTGGTTCGACGAACCGGGCCACGGGGGCGACAACCGCTGGGCGCACCGCCCCCGCATCCCGTGGGAGCCGAACGCGCTCGGGGAGCACGCCGCCGACCGGCACGACCCCACGAGCGTCGCCGGACGCGTGTTCGGCGGGCTCGCGGCACTCGCACGGGCCCGCGCCGGGCTGCCGCAGCTGCACGCGGCCGTGCCGAGCGAAGCCCTGGACCCCGTGCACGACGGCGTGCTCGCGATCGTGCGCCGGCACCCGGTCGGGTCGCTGCTCGCCCTCTACAACGTCACCGAGCACGCGGCCGACGTGCCGGGGTGGCTGCTGCACGCCCACGGGCTGGCTGCGGCCCGTGACCACGTCGCGGGTCGGGACGTGGACGTCGCCGCCCACGAGGTCCTCACGCTGCCGCCCTACGCCGCCTGCTGGCTCACCGCCCGCTGAGGCTCCGCGGCGCGCTCGCGCTCGAGCCGCTCGGCGGCCAGCGCGACGTTCTGCTGCATGCCGCCGAACACGAAGGCGTGGAAGGGCAGGACGGCCAGCCAGTACGCCTCGCCCGGCAGCCCCCGGGGGTGGAACACCGCGCGCTGGCGGAAGAGGGTGCGGCCCACGGGGTCCTGCTCGACGCGCAGCTCCAGCCACGCCATGCCGGGGACCTTCATCTCGGCGCGCAGCCGCAGCAGCCGCAGCTCCTGCACCTCCTCGACCCGCCACCAGTCGAGCGCGTCCCCGACGGTGACCCGCGCCGGGTCCCGGCGTCCGCGCGTGAGGCCGGGTCCGCCGGAGAAGCGGTCGAGCCAGCCCCGCACCGACCACGCCAGCGGCCAGGAGTACCAGCCGTTCTCCCCGCCGATGCCCTGGATGACCGACCACAGGTGCTCCGGCGACGCCCGCACGGGCGTGGCCCGCTCGTCGACGTAGAGGGACCCGCCGGCCCACTCCGGGTCGCTCGGCAGGGGGTCGCTCGGGGTGCCGGGCAGGCTCGCCGAGGACCACCGGGTGAGGACGGTCGCCTCCTTCACCCGCTGCAGCGCGAGCTCGACGGCGCGGTCGAAACCGAGCCGGCCCTCCGGCGGGTCGGGCACCCACGCGCGGATGTCGTCGTCGGTGGCGACGACCTCGTGGACGAGGCTCTCGACGAGGGGTTTCGCGATGCGGTGCGGCACGGGCGTCACCAGGCCCACCCAGTGCGCCGACAGCCCGGGGCTCAGCACGTTGAGGGGGAGGATGACGCGACGGCCCAGCCCGGCGACGGCCGCGTACCGCTGCATCATGTCGGTGTACGTCAGCACGTCCGGCCCGCCGATGTCGAAGGCCCGGCTGACGTGCGGCGGGAGCGCGGCGACACCGACGAGGTAGCGGAGGACGTCGCGGACCGCGATGGGCTGGATGCGGTTGCGCACCCAGCGCGGCGTGATCATGGCGGGGAGCCGCTCCGTGAGGTAGCGGAGCATCTCGAAGGACGCGGACCCGGACCCGAGGATGACGGCGGCCCGCAGCACGGTGGTCGGGACCCCCGAGGCGAGGAAGATCTCCCCGACCTCCCGGCGGGAGCGCATGTGGGGGGACAGCGTCGCCTCGTCCGGGTGGAGCCCTCCGAGGTAGACGATCCGGCCGACCCGCGCGTCCCGCGCCTCCCGCGCGAACAGGCGGGCCGCCTCCCTGTCGAGGGCCTCGAAGCGCGGTCCCGAGGCGAGGGAGTGGATGAGGTAGTACGCGACGTCGACGCCGTCGAGGGCGGCGCGGACGGCGTCCTCGTCGAGGGCGTCGCCGCGCACGACCTCGACCTCGTCGCGCCACGGCTGCCCGCCCAGGCGCTCCGGGTGCCGGGCGAGCGCGCGGACGCGGTAGCCCGCGCGGAGCAGCTCCGGGACGAGCCGGCCCCCGACGTACCCGGTGGCGCCGGTCACGAGGACGAGGGGGGAGCCGCTCATCCCCCCAGTCTCGGCACGGCCGCGGGGGCCCGCACCCGGGACGACGGCGGCGGAGGTCCGGGTGGTGCGCGGACCGAGCCGGAGCCGGGTCAGGCGCGGGGCCTCTCGCCCGGGCCCGCGGTCTCGGAGGCGCCGAACGGCTCGCCCTGACCGGGCTCGGGGGCGTCCTCCTGGGCGACGTCGGCCTCGCCGCGCGTGCTCTGCGGCGCGGGGGGGATGTCGTCGCCGGTCGTGGGGACGGGACCGGTGCGTCGCCGCGCAGGCGGGCTCGGGGCCGCGGCGGCGCCACCGCCGACCCGCTCGGCCTCCGCGGGCTCGTCCTCGCTCCCGGGCCCCTCGGTCCGCATCCACACCGTGCGCTGGGGGAACGGGATCTCGATGCCGAGGGTGTCGAAGCGGTACTTGATCCGCCGGCGCATCTCCCGGGCGACGACCCACTGCTTGAGCGGCACGGTCTTGATGATCATGCGGACGGTGATGCCGTCGGCCGCGAGCGCCTCCACGCCCCACACCTCGGGCTCGTCGAGGAAGTGCTGTGACCAGTCCGGGTCGGTGCGCATCTGGTGGCCGAGGTCCTTGAGCACCTCCATCACCTGGGTGAGGTCCTCGCCGTAGGCCACGTCGACGTCGAGGACCGCCCGGGACCAGCCCTGGCTCATGTTCCCGACGCGCACGACCTCGCCGTTGCGGACGTGCCACACGGTGCCGTCGACCGCCCGCAGGCGCGTCACACGGAGCCCGACGGCCTCCACGACCCCGGTCGCCTCGCCCATGTCGATGACGTCGCCGACGCCGTACTGGTCCTCGGCGATCATGAAGAGGCCGGAGATGAAGTCCTGGACGAGGGTCTGCGCACCGAAGCCCAGCGCGATCCCGACGATGCCGGCGCCGGCGACGAGGCCGGTGATGTTGACCCCGAGCGTCGGGAGGATGACGAAGACGGCGGCGGTCCACACGACGACGGACACGAACGCCCGCAGGATCGAGCCGATCGCCTGCGCCCGCTGCACCTTGCGCTCGCGGGTGATCGGGTCGGGGGACTCGAGGAAGTCGAGGCGACCGCGCCGGCGGCGGCCGGCGCTCGCCTCGTGGTCGCTCTCGATCCGCCGGACGGTGCGGTTGATGACGCGGTGGAGGACGTAGCGCAGGACCGCCGCGACGACGACGACCGCGACGATCAGGAGCAGGGGGTTGACGATGCCCGCCAGGGTCTGGGCGAGCTCGATGTCGCCGACCGCGCGGTTGAGGAGACCGCAGACCGTGAGGTCCTGCGTGCCGCACGGCTGCTCGCGCAGGGCCTCGGCGATCTCCTCGCCGGTACCGGTCGGTTCCGTGGTCGGCTCGCCGCCCTCGCTCGCCTCCGGGGACGGCACGAGCGGGTTGCGCGGCAGGGACGCGGGCATGCTGAGGAGAGCGGTCCAGGGGGGCATCGCGCGCCACCGTAGCGACCCGCCATGAGAGCGACGGCCCCTGTCCGGGGCGGGGTCACGGTTGCCAGGGAAGTCCCAGGTGGTGGCCGAGGAACAGCAGCGTGTCCGTCGCGAGCCCCACGGTGCGGCTCACGGAGCGCGCACCGTGGCCGACGTCCTTCTCGCGCCGCAGCAGCACCGGTCGCGCCTCCGGGGACCCGACCGTCGCCGCCTGCATCGCCGCGCACGTCTTCCGCGCGTGGAGCGGGTCGACGCGGCTGTCGCCGTCGAAGACCGTGAAGAGCGTCGGCGGGTAGTCGACGCCGGCGCCGTACGCCTCGACGGCCCGGTGGTAGGGGGAGTACCCCAGCAGCCACCCGAGCTCCTCGGGGTCGTCGGCGGTGCCGTACTCGTCGTTCCACGTGACGCCGAGGCCGTGCCGCTCGTAGCGGACCATGTCGAGCAGCGGCGCCGAGCACACGACCGCGGCGTAGTCCTGCGGGCGACGGGTCACGGCCGCGCCCACGAGCAGCCCGCCGTTGGACCCGCCCTGGATGCCGAGGCGGTCGCGGGTGGTCCAGCCCCCGGCGACGAGGGCGGCCGCGGCCGCCTCGAAGTCCTCGAACACCCGCTGCTTGCGGTCGCGGTAGCCGGCGCGGTGCCACTGCTCGCCCTCCTCCCCGCCGCCGCGGAGGTTCGCCACCGCCCACACCCCGCCGGCCCGGACCCACGCGAGGGTCGAGGCGGAGTAGCCGGGCGTCATGCTGATGCCGAAGCCGCCGTAGCCGTAGAGCACCGCGGGCGCGGGGGAGCGCGGCCGGCCGTCGGCGTCGAGCGCGTCGGCGCGCGCGAGCACCGTCACCCGGACCGTCGTCCCGTCGGCGCTCGTCACCTCGAGGCGACGGGCGAGCACGTCGGGCCCGGGCGGCGGCTCACCGGGAGGCGTCTCCCACGTCGCGAGCGACAGGTCGTGCCCGTCGAGGCGGAGCACCCGGCCGGGGTGCGTGTGGTCGGTGAAGGTGAACCACGCGGCGTCCCGGTCCTCGAGCGCGGTCACGAGGCCGCCCGTCGCGCCGAGCCCCGGGAGGGGGACGTCGGCGACGTGGCGGCCGTCGAGGAGCCGGTGGACGGCGAGCTCGGCGACGGCGTGGCGGGTCCGCGAGACGAGCAGGCGCGGCTCGGGCAGAGCCGGGTGGTCGAGGACGGCGACGTCGGCGAGGACGGCCTCGGGGTCCTCCGGCACGAGGTCGGCCCAGTTCCCCGGGGTCGGCTCCGCCGGGTCGGCCACGCAGAGCCGGCCGCGCGGGGCGTCGAGGTCGGTGTGGACGTAGAGGCGGTCGTCGCGGCCCACCCACACCGAGTGCTCGGCGTCGAGCCCCACCGCCACGGCACGCCACGGGGGTGCGGCGGGTGAGGCCCCCGGGGCTGCGAGGTCGGCGAGCCACACGTCGGTCCGCGGCGCGGTGCCCGTGGCCGCGGAGACCGTGAGCCAGCGCCCGTCGTGGCTCATCCCGACGCCGTAGTAGTTGCGCAGGTCGAGGCCCTCGCCGAACACCTCGACGTCGTCGGTCGACGCGGACCCCACGGTCCGCAGGTAGACCCGGCGGTGGTACTGCCGCTCGTCCTCGGGCAGGAGGTGCGGCGGCAGGCGCCGGACGTAGAAGAACCGCGCGGGGTCGCCGTCCGCGCGCGGCAGCCACGCGACGGGGGAGTACCGGGCGCGGTCGAGCGGCCCGTCGACGTCCTCGCCGGTGGCGACGTCGAGCACCCGCAGGACGCTCTCCTCCGACCCGCCCTCGCTCAGCTGGTACGCGAGCAGGTCGCCCTCCCGGGACAGCGACCACGCGTCGAGCGTCGTGGTGCCGCTGGGGTCGCGCAGGACGGGGTCGACGAGGACGCGCTCGGAGCGGACCGTGCCGTCGACCGACCGGTCCCGCACGATGACGACGGCGTGCTCCTGCTCCGGCTCCCGCCGGGTCAGCACCTCGCGCGTGCCGCCGTCGGGGCCGCGACGGCGGGCGGCGACCCCCACGGACCCGGTCGCGAGGAGGCGCTCGAGGTCGGCGCGGACCCCGTCGCGACCCGCCCACGTCGCGGCGTGCGCCGCGAACAGCCGGTCCTGCGCGGCCGACCACGCCTGCGTGTCCTCCGCGGCGGCGTCCTCCAGCCAGCGGTACGGGTCGGGCACGTGCCGCCCGTGGAGGTCGTCGACGACGTCGTCGCGACGGGCCGAGGGGTAGCTGACCGGCTGCGGCTCCGCGCACATGGCGCGACACACTAGGCCGCGGACCGGGGACCCGCCGCGCCCGCCCGGCGCCCCGGGCGCGCCACGGTCGTGCGCGCCGCCGTGATCGGTCGCGGCGGGTCTGCGAGACTGCGGCGGGCAGCGGCGCCGCCCCCGTGGCGGGGCCGGGCCCCGGACGGCACGGTCGACGACACGGAGGACGACGGCGTGGACGACGCGGCGGACCACGCGCAGGGCCTCGACGAGGACCTCGCGCGCCTGGCGGACGCCTACGGGGTGGCGACGGACTACTGGGACTGGCAGGGCAACCACGTCGTGGTGCCCCGCGCCACCGTCCTCGCCGTCCTCGCCGCCCTCGAGGTGGACGCGGCCACCCCTGAGGCCCTGCAGCAGGCCCTGCGTGACGTCGATCTCGGCCCGTGGCGGCGTGCGGTCCCCGCGTGCACGGTCGTGCGCGAGGGGCGTGAGGAGCGGGTGCTCGTCCACGTCGACGACGGCTGGGACGCCCGGCTCTCCGTGGTCGTCGAGGAGGGCGAGGAGCGTCCCCTCGAGCAGGTGGCCCACGACGTCCCGCCCCGCGACGTCGACGGCCGCCGGGTCGGCGAGGCCGCTTTCGCGCTGCCCACCGACCTGCCGCTGGGCTGGCACGAGCTCCACCTCCGCGCCACACCCGGCGACGGCGGGTCGGCGACGGACGCCACCGGGGTGCTCGTGGTGTCCCCCGAGCGGCTCGAGCTGCCGCCGGCGCTGGCGGCGCGCCGCCAGTGGGGCTTCATGACGATGCTGTTCCAGGTCCGCTCGGAGGCCTCGTGGGCCTTCGGCGACCTCGCCGACCTCACGGAGGTCGCGACGTGGTCGGCCCGCGAGCACGGCGCGGGCTTCGTCCTCCTCAACCCGCTGCACGCCACCGACCCGGTCCCGCCCGTCGAGGCCTCGCCGTACCTGCCCGCCACCCGGCGCTTCGTCAACCCGCTGTACCTGCGGGTGGAGGACGTCCGCGAGACCGCGTACCTGTCGGCCGCCGACCGCGCCGTCGTCGAGTGGCACGCCGAGGAGCTGCGCGAGCTCAACCGCGACGACGTCCTCATCGACCGCGACCTCGTGTGGGAGGCGAAGCGGGCCGCCCTCGAGCGGGTGTTCCGGGTGCCGCGCTCGCCCGCCAGGCAGTCGTCCTTCGCCGCGTTCCAGGAGCGCGAGGGGGAGGGGCTGCGCGACTGGGCGACGTGGTGCGCGCTGCGGGAGTTCTACGGCGAGCCCTCGCCCCGCTGGCCCGAGCACGCCGGGCGACCCGACACCGAGGCCGTCGCGCAGCTGCGCGAGGAGCTGGCCGAGCGCATCGAGTTCCACTGCTGGCTGCAGTGGCTCATGGACGAGCAGCTGGCGGCTGCGCAGCGTGCGGCGGTCGAGGCCGGCATGGGGCTCGGCATCATCCACGACCTCGCGGTCGGGGTGCACCCCGACGGGGCCGACGCGTGGGCGCTGCAGGACTCCGTCGCGCGCGGCGTGAGCGTCGGGGCCCCGCCGGACGCCTTCAACCAGCAGGGCCAGGACTGGTCCCAGCCGCCATGGCGGCCGGACGCCCTCGCCGCCTCCGCCTACGCCCCCCTGCGCGACATGCTCCGGGCCGTGCTCCGCCACGGCGGCGGCATCCGGATCGACCACATCATCGGGCTGTTCCGGCTGTGGTGGATCCCCTCGGGCGCCGGGCCCGCGGCCGGCACGTACGTGCGCTTCGACCACGAGGCGATGATCGGTGTCCTCGCGCTCGAGGCGCACCGGGCGGGCGCGGTCGTCGTGGGCGAGGACCTCGGCAACGTCGAGCCGTGGGTGCGGGTGTACCTGCGCGAGCGCGGCATCCTCGGCACGTCCATCCTGTGGTTCGAGAAGGACGAGGACGGCACCCCGCTCAAGCCGCAGAAGTGGCGCGAGCTCTGCCTCGCGACGGTGACGACGCACGACCTGCCCCCGACGGCCGGCTACCTCGCCGGCGAGCACATCGAGGTGCGGGAGCGGCTCGGCCTGCTCACCCGCGACGTCGACGAGGAGCGCGCCGCCGACACCGCCGACCGGGCGGCGTACCTGTCGATGCTGTCCGAGCTCGGCCTGCTGCCCGACGCGCCGCTGGAGCGGCACACCGTGGAGGCCCTGCACCGGCTGCTCACGTGGACGCCGAGCCTCCTGCTCGGGGTCGCGCTGCCGGACGCGGTGGGCGACAGGCGCGCCATCAACCAGCCGGGCACGCACCTGGAGTACCCGAACTGGCGGTTGCCGATGGCCGACGGCGTCGGGGTGCCCGTCCTGGTCGAGGACCTCGTCCGCTCCCCGCGCGCCGCCAACCTCGCGAAGGTCCTCCGCGAGGGCCTCTGACGCCCTGACGACGGCACTGCGGACGGCTCAGCGACGGCTCAGCGTGCGCCGACCGCCTGCACCCGCAGCGCACGGGCCGTGCCGTCGCGGTTCTCCAGCACGAGGCGCCGCAGGCCGGCGGGCGCGTCGGGGTGCGCGGCGAGCCACGCGTCGCCGCGGGCGACGACGTCCTCGGTGACGAGCGGCAGCGGGTACAGCCCGGTGACGAGCTGCTGCGCCATCTCGTTCGTCCGGGCCTCCCACTGCGGCAGGAGCACGTCGAAGTAGCGGTCGAGGAACGGCTCGAACAGCGCCGGGTCCGGGGTGCGCCCGAAGCCCGCGATCGTGGCGGCGGACACGGCGTTCGGCAGGTCGCCGGACAGCACCCTGGCCCACGCCTCCTCCTTGGCCTGCCGTGACGGGCGCGCCGCGAGCGCCGCGGCGGCCGCCCGCTGCCCGGACGCGGTGTCGTCGCGCGCGAGCTCGGCATCGACGAGCTGGCCGCTGCGCAGCGAGCCGTCGGAGTCGGCGCCCGCGACGGCACCGACGAGGTCCCACCGGAGGTCGGTGTCGACGACGAGACCGGGCAGCGACTCCCGCCCGCTCAGCAGGTCCCGGACGACGGCGACGTGTGCGGGGTCCCGGACGAAGCCGCAGAACGCGCGGACCGCCTGCAGCTGGATGTCGCCGCCCGGGTCGGCCCGCCGCGCGAGGTCGAGCAACCCCGCCGCGACCCGCGACGCGGTCGCGTCCCGCTCCTGCGGCGGGGTGTAGAGGCGGGCGGCGCTGCTCAGCTGCCGCACGAGCGTGAGGACGACCGAGGACTCCGTCTCGGCGCCGACGTTGCCGAGGACGAGGTCGACGAACGTGCGCGCGGGGGTCTCCGCGTCGCGCAGCATGTCCCAGGCCGCACCCCACACGACGCTGCGCGGCATGGCGTCGGACAGGTCCGACAGGTGCGAGGTCGCGGTCGCGAGGGAGCGGTCGTCGAGGCGCACCTTCGCGTACGCGAGGTCCTCGTCGTTGAGCAGCAGCAGGTCCGGGCGCGGCAGGCCGACGAGGCCGGGCACGTCGGTGCGCTCCCCGTCGACGTCGAGCTCGACCCGGTGGGTGCGGACGAGGACGCCGTCGACGAGGTCGTAGCAGCCGACCGAGAGCCGGTGCTGGCGCAGGACGGGGTGCTCGGACGGCGCCTCCTGGTGCAGCGTCACCCGCTCGAGCGTCCCGTCGGCGGTCTCGACGACCTCGGCCCGCAGGGTGTTGACCCCGCTCGTGCGGAGCCAGCGCGCCACCCAGTCGTCGAGGTCGCGGCCGGAGGCCGCGGCGAGCTCGCGGAGCAGGTCGGAGAACACGGTGCTGCCCCAGGCGTGAGCGCGGAAGTACGCGCGGAGGCCGGCGAAGAACTCCTCGCGCCCGACCCACGCGACGAGCTGCTTGAGGACGCTCGCGCCCTTGGCGTACGTGATGCCGTCGAAGTTGACCTCGACGTCCTCGAGGTCCCGGATGTCGGCGATGACGGGGTGCGTGGTCGGCAGCTGGTCCTGCCGGTACGCCCACGACTTCTCCATCGAGCTGAAGGTCGTCCACGCCTGGTGCCAGCGCGTCGCCTCCGCCGTCGCGAGCGTCGAGGCGAACTCCGCGAACGACTCGTTGAGCCACAGGTCGTCCCACCAGCGCATCGTCACGAGGTCGCCGAACCACATGTGGGCGAGCTCGTGGAGCACGGTGACGGCCCGGCGCTCGTGGAACGCCTCCGGGGTCTTCGAACGGAAGACGTACGTCTCGGTGAACGTCACGCAGCCGGCGTTCTCCATCGCCCCCGCGTTGAACTCCGGGACGAACAGCTGGTCGTACTTCTCGAACGGGTACGCCTGGTCGAATGCCTGCTCGAAGTAGGCGAACCCGCGCCTCGTGGTGTCGAGGACCTCGTCGGCGTCCAGGTGCTCCGCCAGCGACGCCCGGCAGAACACCCCGAGCGGGATCGTGCGACCGTCACGGCTCACCAGCTCGTCCCGGACCGCGTGGTAGGGGCCCGCGACGACCGCGGTGACGTAGGAGGAGACGCGGGGCGTGGGAGCGAAGCGCCACGTCGCGGTCCGGTGCTCGCGCGGCTCCGGCGCGGGCGTGGGTGACACCGAGACGACCTGCCAGTGGTCCGGTGCCGTCACGGTGTAGGCGAACGTCGCCTTGAGGTCCGGCTGCTCGAACACCGCGAACACCCGGCGGGAGTCGGCGACCTCGAACTGGGTGTAGAGGTACGTCTCCTTGTCGACGGGGTCGACGAAGCGGTGGAGTCCCTCGCCGGTGTTCATGTAGCGGCACCACGCCTCGACGGTGACCTCGACGTCGCCGGCCGGGAGGTCGCGCAGCCACAGCCGGGAGTCGTGGTGGTGGTGGGCCGGGTCGAGGGCCACCGCCTGGCCGCCGGTGCCGCTGTGGCGCAGCGTGACGCGCGTGACGTCGTCGCTCACGAGGTCGAGGAACGTCGTGCCGGGCTCCCGGACCCGGAAGCGGGCGACCGTCGTGGAGCGGAAGGTGTCGGGGCCACCGGTGAGGTCGAGGTCGACGTCGTAGCTGTGCGTCTCGACGAGGGCGGCGCGGGCCTGTGCCTCGTCGCGCGTGAGGTTGGTTCCCGGCACGCACGCATCCTGGCACGCGCCGGAATGACGGGCCGGTCGCGAGCGTTCGAGCCCACGATGAGCACACAGCCGACTGCCGACTTCTGGTTCGACCCCGTCTGCCCGTGGGCGTGGATGACGTCACGGTGGATGGACGAGGTGGAGAAGGTCCGCGACGTCAGCGTCCGCTGGCACGTCATGAGCCTCGCCGTTCTCAACGAGGGTCGTGACCTGCCGCAGGAGTACCGCGACCTCATGGACCGTGCGTGGCTCCCCGCCCGCACCGTCGTGGCCGCGCAGGAGGTGTACGGCGACAAGGTCGTCAAGCCCCTGTACGACGCCATCGGCACCCGGATCCACCCCGGCGGCCGCACGGACTGGGACGCGGTCGTCGACGAGGCGGTCCGGGAGGTCGGGCTGCCCGAGGACGTCGCCGGCGCGGGGCGCACCGACGCCCACGACACGGCCCTGCGCGCGAGCCACGCCGAGGGAATCGGCCTGGTCGGGGAGGACGTCGGCACGCCCGTCGTCGCGTTCGGCGGGGTCGCGTTCTTCGGTCCGGTCGTCACGCCGGCCCCCAAGGGCGAGGCCGCCGGCCGGCTGTGGGACGGGACCCTCCTCGTCGCGGGGACCCCCGGCTTCTTCGAGATCAAGCGCACCCGGACCCGGGGCCCGGTCTTCGACTGAGTCCGGTCCGGCCGCTCCTCACACGACGACGACGGCGCGACCCGGCGCCGGACTGAGGTCCCGCCACACGGCGTCGGTCCCCTCCCCGAGCACGCGGGCCGCGCCCCGGGCGTGCCGGGCGGCCGACCACGCCGCGGCGAGCGCGTCGAGCGCGTCGTCGACGGGCACTCCCGGCGGCGCGGCCGCGAGGGCCGCGACGACGTCGAGGACCAGGGCGTCCGTCAGGAGCCGGACGCGCTGCGCGGCCCCCGCCGCGCTCCGTTTCGGCGCCGGCGACGCGACGCCCGCCCCTGCGGCCAGGACGGCGAAGGCGGTCTCCGGGTGGGTCTCGACGACCCGCTGCCCGGACGCGCCGAGCCCCCGGACCACGTCCTCCACCTCGAGGACCTTGGGGACCAGTCCCCACGAGTGCGACCCGACTCCGGGCCCGCCCACCGCGGCCGAGGCGGCCGAGGCGGCGCGCCGTGCGTCGTCGGAGCGGTCCCCGTCGGCGGCGAGGGCGAACGCCGGCGCGGCCGCCGTCGCGAAGATGCTGCTGCGCGCGGCTCCGAGCTGCCTCCGCGCGTCGGCCTCACACCGGCGGGAGCCGGCGCGGACGTAGCCGATCGGGACGTCGATCGCGGCGAGCGCGACGGACGCGTCGGCCACGCGGCGCAGGACGTCGCGGGCCGCGCCGAGCACCCACTCCACGTCGCCGTCGCCGACGAGGACCCCGACCCACCGGTCGCGGACCCCGTCGACCCCGAGCACCCGCACTCGGCCACAATGCACCCGTGCGCGTCCACCTCGGCTCCGACCACGCCGGCTTCGACCTCAAGACCCACCTCGTGCGGGCGCTGGTGGCGGACGGCCACGACGTCGTCGACCACGGGCCGGTCGCGTTCGACCCGGTCGACGACTACCCGCCCTTCTGCCTCCGAGCCGCCCTCGCCGTGTCCCGTGAGCCGGGCAGCCTCGGGGTCGTCGTCGGTGGCTCCGGCAACGGCGAGCAGATCGCGGCGAACAAGGTCCCCGGCATCCGGGCGGTGCTCGCGTGGAGCGAGGAGACGGCACGGCTCGGGCGCCAGCACAACGACGCCCACGTGATCGCCGTCGGCGGGCGCATGCACAGCGCGGAGGAGGCGACGGGTTTCGTCCGCGCGTTCCTCGCGGAGCCGTTCAGCGGCGACGCCCGGCACCAGCGCCGCCTCGACCAGGTCGGCCGCTGGGAGTCCGACGGCGTGCTGCCGCCGCTGCCGGAGGGCCACCCGGCCGACCCGGCCTGATGCCGGAGGGACACACCGTCCACCGGCACGCCCGGCAGCTGACCGCCGCCTTCGGCGGCCGGCCCGTGGCGGCCGACAGCCCGCAGGGCCGGTTCGCCGCCGGTGCCGCCGCCGTCGACGGCCTCGTGCTCCTCCGCGCGGAGGCGTGGGGGAAGCACCTCTTCCTCCGGCTCGACGCCCCGCCGGGCGCCGACCGGTGGGTGCACGTCCACCTCGGGTTGTTCGGGAAGTGGGCGCTGGGCACGGGGACGCCGCCGGAGCCGCGTGGCGCCCTGCGCCTGCGCCTGGTCGGCGGGGACCCGGCGGAGCCGGCGTGGGCGGAGCTGCGGGGCCCCACCGCCTGCGAGCTGCTCGACGACGCCGGTCGCGCCCGGCTCCTCGACCGGCTCGGACCCGACCCGCTGCGCCGCGACGGCGACCCTTCGCTCGCGCTCGCGCGGGTGGCGCGGTCCCGGCAGTCGCTCGCCGCGCTCCTCATGGACCAGTCGGTCGTGGCCGGCGTCGGCAACGTCTACCGCGCCGAGGTCCTCTTCCGTGCCGGCCTGCACCCGGAGGTGCGCGGCCGCGACCTCGACCCCGGGCGCTGGAACGAGCTGTGGCAGGACCTCGCGACCCTCATGCGCGCCGGGGTCCGCTCCGGTCGGATCGTCACGACCGAGCGCGAGCACCGGGAGCGCCGCACCGGCGCCGTGCGGCGCTCCGACGCCCACTACGTCTACCGCCGCCACGGCCTGCCGTGCCGGGTGTGCGGCACGACGGTGCAGGTCCGGGAGCTGCTCGGTCGCCGCCTCTACTGGTGCCCCGCGTGCCAGGCGGCCGGATCCACCGGGACGGTCTCTCGCGACATCGCGTGACAGGGCCCTACGCTCCTGATCATGCGACTCGTCCCGCACGCCGCCGTGCGCGGCTGGCGGGGCGGGTGGCCCCGCAACCAGCCGGCCGTCTTCGGGGCCATGGCCGCGCTCGCCGTGCTGTTCGCGGTGGCGAGCGGGACGTTCGGGCGATGGGTGCCGGGCGCGTGGGCGCTCGTCATCGTCATGATCGCCGGGTACCTCCTGCAGCTGCGGTATCTGCTGCTGCTCTACGTCGTGCTCGTCGCCGCCGTCGTGGCTGTCGCCGTGATGCGCCCGCCGGACGACCCGCTCGCTCCCGGGGTGGTCGCCGCACTCGTCACGACCGCCGTCCTCATCGCGATGTTCGTGCGCACCCGGGAGGCGCTCGGCGTGCTCGGCAACACGGGGCAGACCATGCTCGTCGACCTGCGCGACCGGCTGCGGGCGCAGGCCCTGCCGCCGCGCACCCCGGACGGCCTCGGTCTCGAGGTCGCGCAGCTGTCGGCGAACGGCGAGGGCTTCTCCGGCGACTTCGTGCTGTCGGCCGTCCGCCCGAGCGCGGAGCAGGTCCGCGAGATGGGCGGGGAGAGCGTCGACTGGCCCGGTGCGCTCGAGGTGGCCGTGGTCGACGTCTCCGGCAAGGGCCAGGCGGCCGGCACCCGTGCGCTCCTGCTGTCGGGTGGGCTCAGCGGGCTGCTCGCGGGCGTGCGCGTCGACCGGTTCCTGCCCGCCGCCAACGCCTACCTGCTGCGGCAGGAGTGGCAGGAGGGGTTCGCCACGGCCCTCCACCTCGTCGTCGACCCGTGCACGGGGGAGTTCTCCGTGCGCAGCGCCGGGCACCCGCCCCCGGTCGTCCACGAGGCCGCGACCGGGTCATGGACCGCCCTGCCCGGGACCGGGGAGCCCGCCCTGGGTCTCGTCGCGACCGGGGAGTACCGCGAGTGCCGCGGTCGGCTGCGTCGCGGTGACGCGCTCGTGCTCTTCACCGACGGCGTCGTGGAGAACCGGGGCCGCGACCTCAGCTTCGGCGTCGACCGCCTCGTCGGGCAGGTCGCGCGGCAGGCGCAGCGTGGTTTCCGGGGCGCCGCCGCCGCGGGGGTGGCAGCCCCGCGCGGGAACGTCGACGACGACCGCACCGTCGTCGTCGTGTGGCGCGAGTGACACCGGCGGCCGACGTCGCCCCGGGCGAGCGCGAGCCGCTGCCGCTCCGTGCGAGCGCCCCGCGCCTCACCGGGCCGGTGATCATGGGACAGCGCTGGCGGGACCTCGTCTACCTCCACTGGCGGGTGCCGCCCGCGCGCGTGCAGCCGCTGCTGCCGCGCGGCGTCCGGGCCGACACCTTCGACGGCGACGCGTGGGTCGGGCTCATCCCCTTCCGCCTCCTCGACGCCGGCGTCGGGCGCGGCGCCCCCGTGCCGTACGTCGGCTCGTTCGTCGAGTGCAACGTCCGCACCTACAGCGTCGACGCCGACGGCCGCCGCGCGGTGACGTTCCTGTCGCTGGACGCCGAGCGCCTCGCCGTCGTCGCCGCCGCACGCGCCGTGTTCGCGCTGCCGTACATGTGGGCGTCGATGTCGGCGGAGCGGGACGGCGACGTCGTGACGTACGCGAGCCGGCGGCTGGCACCCGGGCAGCGGGGCGCCGCGACCCGGGTGGCCGTCCGCCTCGGGGGCCCGGTCGACGAGGCGGACCCCCTCGCGCTGTTCCTCACCGCCCGTTTCGGGCTCCACACCCGCATCGCCGGACGGCTCGTGCACGTGCCGAACAGCCACGAGCCCTGGCGGCTGCATCACGCGACGCTGCTCGACCTCGACGACGGGCTCGTCGCGGCAGCGGGCCTGCCGGGACTGGTCGAGCGGCCCCCGGACTCCGTGCTGGCCGCGCCCGGGGTCACGACGCGCTTCGGTCGACCGGTCGTCGCCCGGGAGCTGTGAGCCCGGGCGGCCGACAGGCACGCGACCAGCTCGGCACCCCACCGGGGGTGGAAGGGCCCGAGGCGGCTCGGGGGCCCCGTCACGACGGCACCGCCTCGACCGGGCCGGGGACCGCGGCCGCACCGATGTGGACGACCCGCGTGCGGTCGGGCCCCCGCACGAGCCGCTCGTCCTCGTCCTCGAGCAGCGGGGCCTGCACGACACGGTCGACGCACGCCCCCACCGCCTCGTCGGACTCCAGGACGACGACCACGAGGACCCCGCCGTCCGGCTGCCTCGACCGCAGCAGCCCGACGAGTCCCGGGAGGTCGTGGACGGCGGGCCAGATGCGCCGCTCGAACGCGTGCTGCTCGGCCCGGACGAGGTCGGGCGCTCGGGGCCCGTGGAACTCCAGGACGAGCAGCCGGGTGGCGACGTGCGCGGGGCCGGGTGCCCACGTCGACGCGGCGGCGTGGTCGCGGCGCGGCCCCGCCGCGCGGTCGTCGGTGTCGGTACGGCTCGTGAGCACGGGGGCCTCCTCGGGTGGTGTCCCCACGCTGCCGCCCGCGCGCGGGCCGGGGATCCGTGCCGGTACGGACGTCACCACGGAGATCTCCCTGGTCACGGAGCGCCGCGCCCGGCGATACTGCGGACGTGCCGGAGGCGGGGCAGACGCCGGGTGGCCCGCTCGTCGGTCGGGACGAGGAGCTCGCCACGCTCCGGGACGCCCTGGTCGCGGCGAGCGGGCACGACGGACGGGTCGCGCTCGTGACCGGTCCCGCCGGGGTCGGGAAGACGACCCTCGTGACCGCGGCCTGCCGCGACACGAGGCGCCCCGTCGCGGTGGGCCGGTGCGCCGCCGACACGGCCGCCGTCCCCCTGTGGCCGTGGCGCCGGGCGGCGCACGGCACCCCCGCCGCGACCGTGCTCGAGCGGCTGGCGCGGGAGGAGTCGACCGGTGCGGGGGCCGGCGGACTCGCCTCCGAGCACCTCGCCCGGACCGCCGAAGCCGCCGACGCGGTCGCGGAGGGGATCGACGGAGGGACCGTCGTCGTCCTCGAGGACCTGCACTGGGCGGATGCGTGGAGCACGGAGCTCCTCGGGCACCTCGGCGTGCACGCGAGCGGCGGGCCGACCCTCGTCGCGACGAGCCGCCGGCCGCCCGTCGCCGCCGGTCTCGCCGACCTGCTCCGCGTGCCGACCACGTGCCACGTGCCGCTGGCCGGGCTCGGCGTCGAGGCCGTCGCCGCCTACCTCGCGGCGACCGAGGGGCGCGAGGTGACGCCGGCCCGGGTGGCGGAGGTCACGGCGGCCACGGGCGGCCTGCCGTGGCTGCTGGCCGCGACAGTGGGCCGGGACCCGGGACGGGCCCGCGCCGACGTCGCGGCGGCCGCCCTGGCGGGCCTGGACGCGGCCCAGCGGGACGTCCTCACGACGGCCGCCGTGCTGGGGGAGGTGCTCGACCTCGACCTGCTGACGGCCGTCACCGGCCGCTCCCGCGCGGAGGTGGCGGGCGCCCTCTCGCTCGCCCGGGGGGCGGGCGTGGTCCGCGACGGCCGTTTCGTCCACGACCTCGTCCGCGAGGTGGTCGCCGAGCACGCGCGCGCGGATCCTGCCGACCTGTGCCTGGCCGCGGCCGAGCACGTCCTCGCGAGCGGAGACCCCGCCCGCTCGCTCACGTGGTGGGTGCGCTCGCCGCCCGCCGCGTCGGTCCGCAGGAGGGGCGCCGGCGCGGCGGCCGACGCGGCCCGGGCGGCCGTGCTCCGCGGGACCCTCGACGACGCCCGCCGGCTCCTCGACGGCTGGTCGGGCGACCCGGCCGTGTCGGGCGAGCCCGCACTGCTCGCCGATCTGTGCCTGCTCCAGGCCGAGGTGGCGTTCGGGGCCGGCGCGATCGGGGCGTGCCTGGAGCACCTGGCGCGCGCCGCCGAGGCGGCCGTGGCGACCGCGCCGCCAGATCGGGCGGGACTGCTCGCCAGGACGGCGCTCACCTGCTGGGGGGTCGGCTACCCGCAGGCCCGCGACGCCGTCATCGGCTTCTGCGAGCTCGCTCTCGCGGAGGAGCAGCCCGCGGACGTCCGGGCCCGGCTCGTCGCGCAGCTGGCCGCCGCCGTCGCCGACGTGCCCGACCTGCCCCGGGCCAGGGCGCTGACGGTCCAGGCGGTCGCCCTCGCGCGGGCGAGCGGGGACGACCGCGCCCTCCTCGACGCCGCTCGCGCCGAGGAGATCACGCTCGTCGAGGCCGGCGACTGCGGCGCGGCACGCTGGGACGTGGCGACGCGGGCGGTCGCGGCCGCCTCGCGGCTCGGCCTGGTCCTCCCGCTCGTGATCGCGCACGGCTGGCAGCTGACCGCGTCGCTCGAGCTCGCCCGCCCCGCCGCCGCCGAGGACGCCGTCACCGCGATGGAGGGCATCGGTCGCCGCCACGGCGGGTACCCGCGCTGGCACGCGTGCCGCGCGGGGGCGGCCCTCGCCGCGATGCGGGGGCGCTTCGCCGAGGGCGCCGCCCTGAACGCGGCGGCGCTGGAGGCGGTGCCCGCCGCCCACGACCCGGTGGCGAACGGGCTCGCCCACCAGCTCGGCCTCCACATGGCGTGGGTGAGCGGGGACGTCTCGTGGCTGCTGCCGACGACGGAGGCGACCCTGGCGGAGCACCCGGCGATCCCGGTGGTCCTCGTCGCGCGGGCGGTGCTGGCGCACCTGAGGGGGGAGCGGTCGACCGCGGCGCAGATCGTCGCGCAGCTGGTGGCGCTGCCGCCGGAGGAGCTGTGGGACGAACGGGGCCGGGCGGTGGCCTTCCACCTCGCGCAGCTCGTCTGCGAGGCCGGTGAGCCGGAGCAGGTCCGTTGGATGCTCGCGGTGCTCGACGGCTTCCGCGAGCACGACGGCGTCATCGGCGTCCACACCGCGCACGTCGTGGGGTCGCCGCGCCGGGTGATCGGGCTGCTCCACGCCCGGCAGGGCGAGCACGTCGCCGCCGAGCAGCACCTGCGGGCCGCGCTCGCGGCGGACTCCGCGATGTCCGCGGCGCCGTTCGTCGTCCACGACCTGCTCGGGCTCGCCGAGGTCGCCGCCGCCACCGGTCGCGGCGGCGAGGCCGCGGCGCTCGCCTCACGAGCGGCCCGCGGGGCCCGCGCCCTCGGCATGCCCGGTCCGGGGAAGCGGGCACGGCGGCTCCTCGGCACAGGGGAGCCCGCGGGCGCGGGGAGTCCCCTGACCCCGCGCGAGCGCGAGGTGATGGCGCTCGTCCGCCGCGGCTCGTCGAACCACGAGATCGCCTCGAGGCTGTACCTGTCGGAGCGCACGGTCGAGACCCACGTCAGCAACCTCCTCCGCAAGCTCGGGCACGCCAACCGGCGGGAGCTGCTCGTCGCCGACGGCCCGGGTCCCCACGAGCAGGGTCCCGCCGGGTCGGGCCCCGTCTGAGCGGACCGGTCCGTCAGGGCCTCGGGTCGCGGCCGAGCAGCCGGTGCAGGGCGAGCAGGCTGACCGCACCGGTGAGCGGCACGCCCCACAGCGGGATGAGGGCCATCGGGGTCTCCAGCAGCGTCCGCATGAGCGGGTCGCCGAGCAGCGTGAACGCGAGGCCCGTCCCGACCGCCACGACGAAGTCGCCGAAGCTGAAGAGGTGGAAGCCGAGGTAGGCCCGTCGCCGGGCGGCGCCGTGCAACCGGGCGCCGACGAGGACGACGAGCGGTGCGAGCGCACCGGCGACGAGGTCGCCCCACGCGGCGTTGGCGACGAACTGCGGGGGCAGCAGCCCGCGAGCGCCGACGGCGAAGAAGACGAGAGCGGCGGGCACCCGCCAGGCGTTGAACCACGTGAGGTGCGCGATGTCGACCTCCGCGACCGCACGCCGGCTCGTGGGGTCGAGACGGACGCCGAGCAGGGGGAGGGCGATGCCGAGGACGACGAGCAGCGGCAGCACGGTGAGCGGCAGGCGCGCCAGGGCACCCGAGACCGACAGCGCGAGCACGGCGCCGCCCCACGCGAGCACCGTGAGGGTCCACGTGAGGGCGACACGTCCCGGGTGCCCCTGCGGAGCCGCGGAGGTGGCGGGAGCCGCCGGCGGGGAGGGTGGCCGGTCGGCGAGTTCATAATCTGTACTCATGGGAGAGACGATGCTCCCGGTGGGTTGAGAAAGTCAACCCACTGAGGGAGGATCGGTCGCGTGACCACCGTCCGCCCGTGCTCCGTCCACGACGCCCTCGAGCTGCTGGGGCCCCGGTGGACGTTCCTCGTGCTGCGCGAGCTCATGTTCGGCACCACCCGTTTCGACGCGGTCGTCGCCGCGACCGGGGCATCCCGCAACCTCGTCGCGGAGCGGCTGCGGCGTCTGGAGGAGGCGGGGCTCGTCCGGCGTGACACGTACCAGGAGCACCCGCCGCGCCACGACTACCGGCTGACCGACGAGGGCCGACGGGTCGCGGAGGTCCTGCTCGTCCTCATGCGGGTGGGCGACGAGCGCCGTGACGACGAGCCCCCGGTGCGCTGGCACCACGGGAGCGGCGGCGACCGGCACGAGCTCGACGTCGAGCTCGTGTGCCGGCGCTGCGGCCGACCGGCGTCGGAGGGGCTCGGCGACCCCGTCGGTCGCGGAGCGCCCTGAGGCGACCTCCGGTGGGAGCGGGTGACGGGAATCGAACCCGCACGACCAGCTTGGAAGGCTGGAGTTCTACCATTGAACTACACCCGCACGGCGCCCTCCCGGGCGCGCGGACCTACCGTACCGGCACGCCGTCGGCGTGGTCGGCGCCGGCCGTCGCGGCCCGGAGCCGGCGCGCCACCTCGCCGAGCACCACGCCGTACACCAGGTGCGCCACGACCATCGACACGGCTCGGTCGCGCCGGTCGTCCTCCGCCGACGGCATCGCCCGCACCGCGGGCACCCACCCGAGGTACGCCGAGGCCCACACCGCGAGGCCGTACCCGGCGCCGGCGAGCCACCGCGGGACCGCCGCCGGCACCAGCGGGTCGATCACACCCCAGGCACCGCCCGCCACGGCGCCGAAGACGGCGTGGTCGACGGCGGTCGCGGCGCGTCGGGCCGGCTCGGGCAGGTCGACGCCGATCGCCTGCAGCGCACGGTCGGTCAGCCGCCGCGGCGGCGCAGTACCGAGCAGGCCCGCGCCCCTCGCGCCCCACACGACCGCGCTCATCGGCACCGTCGCGACGCCGCCCGCGACGGCGCCCGCGACGACACGCAAGATCGCCCGGCTCACCGTCCCGACCACGGTCCGCCCGTACCTCCCCGCCGCCGCCGCAAACCCGGCCCCCGGCGCGCGTACGGTCGTGGGGTGAGCGGCGAGCAGGCGCAGGACCACGTGTGGGCGGACGCCGCGGCGCACGTGGCGGCCTACGAGGCGAGCGACGGCGCCGTCGGCCACGACTGGCTGGGTCGGCCCCACCTGCTCCTGCGGACGACGGGTCGGCGCACGGGTCGCGTGCGCACCGTCCCGCTCGCCTACGCCCGGCTCCCGGCGGTGGACGGCGCCGCGCGGTACGTCGTCGCCGCCAGCGCCGGCGGTGCCGAGCGACACCCCGCCTGGTACCTCAACCTCGTCGCCGACCCCCGCGTCGAGGTCCAGGTCCGGGCGGACCGCTGGTCCACGACGGCGGACCCGCTCACCGACGAGCCGCACGACGTCGTGGAGGGCGCGTGGGCCGCCCTGACCGACGTCTGGTCCGGCTTCGCCCGCTACCGCGCCGGCACACGACGGCGGATCCCCGTCGTGCTCCTCGACGCACCCGCCGCCGTCGACCGGTCCTGACGAGGGCCCCGGGGACTACGCTGACCCCGCCGGTGGGCAGCCGGCGACGGGGTGTGGCGCAGCCAGGTAGCGCGTCCGCTTTGGGAGCGGAAGGCCCCCGGTTCGAATCCGGGTACCCCGACAGGCGTGCGGAGCGGCTCCCGCGAGCGCGTACCCTGGCTGGTCGCGCCGTGCTGCGCTGCCGCGTCCCGATGTGCCGTGCTGCGCCGCGCCCGTCCGCCCGTCCTCGTCCCTGTGGAGCCGTGTCCGTGAAGAGCACCGTCGAGTCCCTCGCCCCGACCCGCGTCAAGCTGAGCGTCGAGGTCCCCTACGAGGAGCTCCGGCCCAGCATCGACGCCGCCTACAAGACGATCGGGCAGCAGGTGCAGGTGCCGGGCTTCCGCCGCGGCAAGGTGCCCGCCCGCATCATCGACCAGCGCGTCGGGCGCGGGGCGGTCCTGCAGGAGGCCATCAACGACGCCCTCCCGAAGCTGTACCAGCAGGCGGTGACGGAGAACTCCGTCCGCGTCCTCGGTCGCCCCGAGGTCGAGGTGTCCGAGGTCCCCGACCCGGGCGCGACCGACGGCGAGCTGAAGTTCACGGCCGAGGTCGACGTCCGCCCCGACCTCGAGCTGCCCGACCTGTCCGGCATCGCCGTCGAGGTCGACGACGTCGCGGTGGGCGACGAGGAGGTCGACGCACGCCTCGACGACCTCCGCGGTCGTTTCGGCACGCTGGCCGGCGTCGACCGGCCCGCCGCGCAGGGCGACTACGTCACCCTCGACATCGTCGCGACGGTCGACGGCGACGAGGTCGACTCCGCCAGCGGCATCAGCTACGAGGTCGGGTCCGGCCAGATGCTGGAGGGCACCGACGAGGCCGTCACGGGGCTGTCCGCCGGCGAGGAGGCGATCTTCACCTCCGTCCTGCGCGGCGGCGAGCACGCGGGCGCCGAGGCCGAGATCACCGTCACGGTGGGGGCCGTCAAGGAGCGCGTCCTGCCCGAGGCGGACGACGACTTCGCCCAGCTCGCGAGCGAGTTCGACACCATCGACGAGCTGCGCGCCGACCTGCGCCACCAGGTCGAGCAGACGAAGAAGGTCGAGCAGGGCGTCCAGGCGCGCGAGAAGGTCATCGAGGCGCTCCTCGCCGCGGTCGAGGTGCCCGTCCCCGCCGGCCTCGTCGAGGAGGAGGTCGCGCGCCACCTCGAGAGCGAGGGCAAGGAGTCCGACGACCCGCACGGCGAGGAGATCCGGCCCGACGCGGAGAAGGCCCTCCAGGGGCAGCTCCTGCTCGACGCCCTCGCCGAGCGCGAGCAGGTCACCGTCGCGCGCGAGGAGCTCATCCAGTTCCTCGTCTCCAGCTCGCGCCAGTACGGCATGGACCCGAACGAGTTCGCCAAGGCCGTCGACGAGGCGGGCCAGGTGCCGGCCATGGTGCAGGAGGTCGGGCGCCGCAAGGCCCTCGCCGTCGCCCTGGCCGCCGCCACCGTCACCGACGCGTCCGGCAACACCGTCGACCTCGAGGAGTCGCTGTCGCGGCAGGCGGCCGGCGTCCCGCAGCCGCCCGCCGAGGTCGTCGAGGAGGTCGCGGCCGCCGACGCCGAGGCGGCGGACGCCGAGGTCGTCCAGGCCTGAGAGCCGCCACGCCGACAGCGAAACGCTCTCAGGCCGGGGAGTGGTCCCTCCGACCCCGGCGTTAGGGTCCGTAGCCGACGGAGCCCCGGCCGACCAGCCGCCGGGGCTCCTCGGAACGGACCAGCCACCGGATCAGCCACGCACCCACCGTGAGGAGCACACCGTGACGGCCCAGCACCACCAGCCCGGCACCGGCGCCCCCGGCCTCGTCGTGCCCAGCGCGCGCACGACGTCCCCCGGGCAGTTCGGCCTCGACGACAACGTCTACCAGCGCCTGCTGTCCCAGCGGATCATCTTCCTCGGCTCCGAGGTGCGCGACGAGAACGCCAACGCGATCTGCGCGCAGCTGCTGCTCCTGGCGGCCGAGGACCCGACGAAGGACATCTTCCTCTACATCAACTCCCCGGGCGGCTCCGTCAGCGCGGGCATGGCGATCTACGACACGATGCAGTACGTCGAGCCGGACGTCGGCACGGTCGCGATGGGTCTCGCCGCGTCGATGGGGCAGTTCCTCCTGTGCGCGGGCGCGAAGGGCAAGCGCTACGCCCTGCCCCACTCGCGGATCATGATGCACCAGCCGCTCGGCGGCATGGGCGGCACCGCGTCCGACATCAAGATCCAGGCCGAGCAGATCGGTCACATCAAGCGGCAGATGGCCGAGCTCATCGCCGTCCACACCGGTCAGGACGTCGACACGATCACGCGCGACTCCGACCGGGACCGCTGGTTCACCGCCGAGGACGCGAAGGCGTACGGCCAGGTCGACCACGTCGTCCGCTCGTCCCACGACGTCCCGGGCGGCGGTGGCACCCAGTGAGCGCGTACCTCGACCCGCGACGCCCGTCCGCGACCACCCCGGAGGTCTCCATGGCGCAGCCCGTCCCCGCCCCGAGCAGCCGCTACATCCTGCCGAGCTTCGAGGAGCGCACGAGCTACGGCTACAAGCGCCTCGACCCGTACGCGAAGCTCTTCGAGGACCGCATCATCTTCCTCGGTGTCCAGGTCGACGACGCGTCCGCGGACGACGTCATGGCCCAGCTCATCGTGCTGGAGTCGCAGGACCCGGACCGCGACATCATCTTCTACATCAACTCGCCCGGCGGCTCGTTCACGGCGCTCACGGCGATCTACGACACGATGCAGTACATCAAGCCGGACATCCAGACGTACTGCCTCGGCCAGGCCGCCAGCGCCGCGGCGGTGCTCCTGGCGGCGGGCTCGCCCGGCAAGCGCTTCGCGCTGCCGAACGCCCGGGTGCTCATCCACCAGCCGGCCATGGCGGGCAGCGACTACGGGCAGGCCTCCGACATCGAGATCCAGGCCAACGAGGTGCAGCGCATGCGCACGTGGCTGGAGGAGACCGTGGCCCGCCACACCGGGCAGGACGTCGACAAGGTCCGCACCGACATCGAGCGCGACAAGATCCTCACCGCGCAGCAGGCCCTCGAGTACGGGCTCATCGACCAGGTCCTCGAGCCTCGCAAGGCCGCGCAGGCGGGCCTGCCGAAGGTCTGAGGGCCCTCCTCGCGCACGCCGCCGGCGCGCACGGGTGGTCCTGGACCGCGCGTGACGCGCCGGGTGGCGGGGAGGACTGCCCAGGACCGACCCTGGGAGGTAGCGTCGTAGGGTGCGCGTCGGGGCCCCCGGCGCGGCGACACCGGAAGGACACGTGGTGGCACGACTCGGAGACGGCAGCGACCTCCTCAAGTGCTCCTTCTGCGGCAAGAGCCAGAAGCAGGTCAAGAAGCTCATCGCGGGGCCCGGGGTCTACATCTGCGACGAGTGCATCGACCTGTGCAACGAGATCATCGAGGAGGAGCTCGCCGACGCCGGCGACCTCGGCCTCACCGAGCTGCCGAAGCCGCGCGAGATCTTCTCCTTCCTCGACAACTACGTCGTCGGGCAGGAGGCCGCCAAGCGCGCGCTGTCCGTCGCGGTCTACAACCACTACAAGCGCGTGCAGGCGGGGTCCTCGGGTCCCAAGCGCGACGACCAGGTGGAGATCGCGAAGTCGAACATCCTCCTCATCGGCCCCACCGGCTGCGGCAAGACGTACCTCGCGCAGACGCTCGCGCGGATGCTCAACGTCCCCTTCGCCATCGCCGACGCCACGGCGCTCACCGAGGCGGGCTACGTCGGCGAGGACGTGGAGAACATCCTCCTCAAGCTCATCCAGGCCGCCGACTACGACGTCAAGAAGGCCGAGACGGGCATCATCTACATCGACGAGGTCGACAAGATCGCCCGCAAGAGCGAGAACCCGTCGATCACGCGTGACGTGTCCGGCGAGGGCGTGCAGCAGGCGCTGCTCAAGATCCTCGAGGGCACGAGCGCGTCGGTGCCCCCGCAGGGCGGGCGCAAGCACCCCCACCAGGAGTTCATCCAGATCGACACCACCAACGTGCTGTTCATCGTCGGCGGCGCCTTCGCCGGCCTGGAGAAGATGATCGAGCAGCGCGTCGGCAAGCGCGGTCTCGGCTTCGGCGCCGAGCTCGCGAGCGGCGTCGACGAGGCGACGGCCATGACCGAGGTCATGCCCGAGGACCTCCTGAAGTTCGGCCTCATCCCGGAGTTCATCGGCCGTCTGCCCGTGCTCGCGACCGTCACGAACCTCGACCGCGAGGCGCTCGTCCGCATCCTCACCGAGCCCCGCAACGCCCTCGTCAAGCAGTACCAGCGGATGTTCGAGATCGACGGCGTCGAGCTCGAGTTCACGCCCGAGGCCGTCGAGGCCGTCGCCGACCAGGCGATCCTCCGCGGCACGGGTGCCCGCGGCCTCCGCGCGATCATGGAGGAGGTCCTCATGCCCGTCATGTTCGACCTCCCGAGCCGCGACGACGTCGCGCGGGTCGTCATCACCCGCGAGGTGGTGCTCGAGAACGTCCTGCCGACCCTCGTGCCGCGCGAGGACAGCCCCCGCGCCCGCACCCGTCGGGACAAGACCGCCTGACCGGCGGGGATCGGCCGGACGACGGCTACCCCGCCGGCGCGGCCCCGTCGACGACGTCCTCGCGGACGTCGTCGAGCCACGCGAGGGGGTCGGGCGCGGCCAGCCCGGTCGCGACCGCGACGACGGCGCGGCTGCCGTCGACCGCGACGCACGTCGGTGCGCCGGCCTCGCCCGCGCACGCGAGCAGCGCCTCGCCGTCCGTGCTCGGCCGTGCCGCCCCGGCGCTCGCCGTCACAGCCTCGGGGGAGGCGCCGGCGGCCCGCAGCACCCCGGAGACGAGCCGGCCGGCCGTCTCGTCCGTCAGGGGGTCCGCGGGCGTCACCACGAGCACCGCCGCCCGGGTCGTCCCGTCGTCGTAGAGGCGCCCCGCGACGTCCGCCACGGTGTCGTCGTCCCGCAGCGCCCGCTCGAGCCGGGCCACCCCGTCGTCACGACCGGCGGCCGGCAGCCCCGCCACCGTGTCGGGCAGGTCGTCGCCGCCCGTCGACCGCAGCAGGAGCACGACGAGGACGGCTGTCACCGCGAGCGCGGCGGCGAGCGCCGCGACGCCCCCACGCGACAGCCGGCGGGTGGAGCTCACCCCGCCGCGGGCTCGAGCTCGACGTCCTCCACCCGCAGCTCCTCGCCACCGGGCACGAGCCGGAGCGCGTCGACCCGGCCGGCGCCCCGCAGGTCGCCGACCGCGGGCTCGACGAGGGCGACGGCGGCGTCCGGGACCCGCACGGTGGCGGAGCGCACCTCGGTGCGCTGCGACACCTTCGCCTCGCTCTTGGCCTTGCGGATACCGGCGAGCGCCTGGCCCACGACACGGAGCATGCCCGGCTGGGCGTCACCGGCGGCACGGCGCAGCGGCTCGGCGTCCGGCCACGGGGCCCGGTGCACGGAGCCGTCCTGCCACCACGACCACACCTCCTCGGTCGCGAACGGCAGGAAGGGTGCGAGCAGGCGCAGCTGGACGGACAGACCCTCCCGCAGCGCGGCGACGGCCGAGCGCCGGGCCGCCTCGTCCCCGCGGTAGGCGCGCTCCTTGACGAGCTCGACGTGGTCGTCGCAGAAGTCCCAGAAGAACGCCTCGGCGACCTCGAGGGCCCGTGCGTAGTCGTAGGCCTCGAAGGCCGCCGTCGCGGTGTCGACGACGTCGGCGAGCCCGGCGAGCATGGCGCGGTCCAGCGGCTCGGCGACGTCGTCGAGGCCCACCCCGGGGGCGTCGTTGGCGAGGACGAACCTGCTCGCGTTGAGCACCTTCATCGCGAGGCGCCGGCCGACCTTCATCTGGCCCGGGTCGAAGGCGGTGTCGACGCCGGGGCGGCCGCTGGCGGCCCAGTAGCGGACCCCGTCGGAGCCGTGCTCCTCGAGCAGGCCCATGGGCGTGACGACGTTGCCCTTGGACTTGCTCATCTTCTTGCGGTCGGGGTCGAGGATCCAGCCGGACAGCGCGGCGTGGTGCCACGGCAGGCTGTCGTGCTCGGCGTCGGCGCGCACCACCGTGGCGAACAGCCACGTGCGGATGATGTCGTGCCCCTGCGGGCGCAGGTCCATGGGGAAGACCCGCGCGAACAGGTCGGGGTCCCGCTCCCAGCCGCCGGCGATCTGCGGGGTGAGGGAGCTCGTCGCCCACGTGTCCATGACGTCGGGGTCGCCGACGAAGCCGCCCGGCACGCCCCGCTGCGACTCCTCGAAGCCGTCGGGGACGTCGCTCGAGGGGTCGACGGGCAGCCTGCCCTCGTCGGGCAGCAGGGGGCTGTCGTGGACGGGCTCGCCGTGCTCGTCGAGGCGGTACCAGACGGGGAAGGGCACGCCGAAGAACCGCTGCCGCGACACCAGCCAGTCCCCGTTGAGGCCGCCCACCCAGTTCTCGTAGCGGTGCCGCATGTGCTCGGGGTGCCACACGAGCTCGCGGCCGCGCTCGAGCAGGCGCGCGCGGAGCGCACCGCCGTCGCCGTGGTCCCGGCCGCCGTTGCGCAGGTACCACTGGCGGCTGGCGACGATCTCGAGGGGCTTGTCGCCCTTCTCGTAGAACTTCACGGGGTGGGTGATGGGCCGCGGCTCGCCCTCGAGCTCCCCGCTCTCGCGCAGCGCGGCGACGACGGCCTCGCGCGCGGAGTGGGCCGTCTTCCCCGCCATCGTCCCGTAGACCTCGGAGCCGCCCGGCGACGTGATCCAGGCCGGGGTGTCCGCCGCGAAGCGCCCGTCGCGGCCGACGAGGGCGCGGGTCGGCAGGTCGAGCTCCCGCCACCACGTGACGTCGGTGACGTCGCCGAAGGTGCAGATCATCGCGATGCCCGTGCCCTTGTCCGGCTCGGCGAGCCGGTGGGCGACCACGGGCACCTCGACCCCGAACAGGGGCGTGCGGACCGTGGCCCCGAACAGCGGCTGGTAGCGCTCGTCGTCCGGGTGCGCGACGAGCGCGACGCACGACGGGATGAGCTCCGGCCGGCTGGTCTCGATCCGCACGGGCTCGCCGCCGTCGGGGCGGGGGAAGGCGACCCGGTGGTAGGCGCCGGGGCGCTCGCGGTCCTCCAGCTCGGCCTGCGCGACGGCGGTCCGGAACGTCGTGTCCCACAGCGTCGGCGCCTCGGTCGCGTACGCGTCGCCACGCGCCAGCGCCCGCAGGAACGCCCGCTGCGACGCGGCCTGGGCCGCCCTGTCGATCGTCTGGTACGTGTGCGACCAGTCGACCGACAGCCCGAGTCGGCGCCACAGCGCCTCGAAGACCTGCTCGTCCTCCACCGTGAGCCGTTCGCACAGCTCGACGAAGTTGCGTCGGGACACGTTGGCGTAGTCGCGGTCGTTCTTCGGGGCCTGCGCGGGCGGGGCGAAGTCGGGGTCGTACGGCAGCGAGGGGTCGCAGCGCACCCCGAAGTAGTTCTGGACGCGCCGCTCCGTGGGCAGGCCGTTGTCGTCCCAGCCCATCGGGTAGAAGACCTCGTAGCCGCGCATCCGCTTGTACCGGGCCACGCAGTCGGTGTGGGTGTAGCTGAAGACGTGCCCGACGTGGAGGGATCCCGAGACCGTCGGCGGCGGCGTGTCGATGGCGTAGACGTGTGCGCGGGTCGCCGTGCGGTCGAACGCGTAGGTGCCCTGCTCCGCCCAGACGCCTACCCACTTCTCCTCGAGGCCGTCGACGGTCGGGCGCTCGGGGACGCGGGAGGCGGCGGACGCCGCGGGCTCGCTCATGCGCGCCATTGTGCCGAAGCGGACGGGCAGGTCCGGACGGGTCGTCGGGTCGGGGACACTGGGGTCATGGACGCCACGACGCTGCGCGAGCTGCAGGCCCCGCTCAAGCAGAAGTACCGCGACGACCCCGCGACCGCCACGACACCGCTGCACGCGCGCGGGCGCGGTCAGGGGGACGACATCACGTTCACCGTCACCGGCTGGGCGGGCGACGTCCGCGCGGGGCTCCACGAGGCCACGGGCGGCGACGGCCGCGACGCCTGCTCGGGCGACATGCTGCTCGAGGCCCTCCTCGGGTGCGCCGGGGTGACGCTCCGCAGCGTCGCCACCGCCATGGGCATCACGCTGGAGGGGGTCACCGGCGAGGTCACCGGCTCCTTCGACGCCCGCGGCACCCTCGGGGTCGACCGGGAGGCGTCCGTGGGCGTCACCGACGTGAGGGTCGTCTTCGAGGCGGTCACCGACGCCGACGACGAGCGCCTCGCGAAGCTCGCGCAGCTGACCGAGCGGTACTGCGTCGTGGCCAAGAGCCTCGCCGAGGCGCCGAGCATCGAGATCCGCCGCCGCGGCGATAGTTCTGTCGAGTAACGCACAAAACCCGTCGTACTCGCAGTCGGAAGACGGCTAGTCTCCGAGGCGTCGCACACCGTCGTGACGTCGTGAGGAGGGCCTGCCGTGCCCGTCGACCGCTCGGTCCTGCCCCCCGGGGCCGCAGTCCCTGTGCCGTCGCGCCGTGCCCTGCTGCGGGCCGTCGTCGGGGGCGCGACCGGCGCCGTGCTCCTCGACCCCGGTCGGGCTCTCGCCACGCCGGCCGGGGCGGTGCCGCTCCGCGAGCCGGAGGTACGTCGGAGCGCGGGCGGGGTCCTCGACGTCACGTTGCGCGCCGCGCGCTCCGCGGTGCCGTTCGGGGGCGCCCGGCGCACGGTCATGTCCTACGAGGGCGGCGTCCCCGGACCCACGCTCGTCGTCGCCCCCGGCGACGTGCTGCGCGTGCGGCTCGTCAACGACCTCCCGCACCCGACGAACCTCCACACGCACGGCCTCCACGTGTCCGGCGAGGGGATCGCCGACAACGTCTTCCGGCACGTGGGCCCCGGCGAGACCGCCGACTACGAGATCCCGCTGCGGCCGGACCACCACGAGGGCACGAACTGGTACCACCCGCACGCGCACGGCCACAGCGCGCAGCAGATGTTCGAGGGGATGGCCGGGGCGCTCGTCGTCCAGCGCCGCGAGGAGACCGGCCGCTCGACCGGCATCTCCCGGGACCGGGTGCTCGTGCTGTCGTCGACCGCGTTCACGGCCGACGGTGCGGTCGCCGACCCGTTCACCACCCGGCAGGACGCGCAGGTGCGTCTCGTCAACGGTCAGGTGCGTCCCACGATCGGCATCGCGCCGGGGGAGACCCAGCGGTGGCGCCTCGTCAACGCCTCGGTCAACCACGTCTTCCGGCTCCGGCTCGACGGTCACCGGACGACGCAGGTGGCGGCTGACGGCGTGCCGTTCCGCCGGGCGCTCGACGTCGACGAGCTCCTCCTCGCCCCCGGGCAGCGGGCCGACCTCCTCGTGACGGGCGGCGCCGAGGGCGTCGTGGAGCTGAGGACCCTGCCGGTCGACATCGGCTTCGGTGTCGTGCTGCCCGCCGGTCCGGTCGCGACCGTCGCGTGCCGGGGCGCCGCCCCGGCTCCGGGGCCCCTGCACGCCGCCGCCCTGCTCCGCCCCTTCGAGGACCTGCGACGCCGGCGCGTCGCCGTGCACCGCGAGGTCGCGTTCACCATGGCGGGCGGCTTCGGGATGGACGGTCGGCCCTTCGACCCCACCCGCGTCGACCAGACGTGCGAGCTGGGGACGGTGGAGGAGTGGACGGTCCGCAACGAGACCGGCCTCGTCCACCCCTTCCACAGCCACGTCAACCCGTTCCAGGTGACGCACGTCGACGGCGTCCCGGTGGACGCCCGCTCCTACCAGGACACCGTGCTCGTCGGGAAGCAGGGCGGGACCGTGACCTTCCGGACGCACCTGCAGCACTTCCCCGGCCGCGCGGTCTACCACTGCCACTTCGTCACCCACGCCGAGCTCGGGATGATGGCGGTCGCCGACGTCGTCGACCCACGGGCCTGAGCGCGGAACCCGCTGGACACGAGCCGTACCATCGTCGTCACAGGCACCGATCCGGCCATCACCGGGGAGCCGCCGGAAGAACGGGTCGCACGAGCGGCCCCAGTAGAACCGGCCGGGGCAGGCCCGTCACAGCCGCAGGCGAGAGGTCGCCGTCCTCCGCGAGGGGGCCGGCGGCAAGCGAGGTGGTACCGCGGTGGCCCGGGAGACCCGGGGCGTCGTCCTCGTGGGGAACGACCGACCACGAGGAGCACCCGCTCATGACGACCCTGGAGCCCACGACGGACACGCGCTCCGACGACTCCGCCCCGGGCTACCCCCGCCACGGCGGTGGTGTGCCGGCGAGCCCGCGCTTCCCGGAGATCGAGGAGCGGGTGCTGCGCTACTGGGACGCCGACGGCACCTTCCAGGCCTCGGTCGACGCGCGTCCGGCGGGCGACGACGGCGCCAACGAGTACGTCTTCTACGACGGTCCGCCGTTCGCCAACGGACTGCCGCACTACGGCCACCTCCTCACCGGGTACGTCAAGGACGTCGTGCCGCGCTTCCGCACCATGCAGGGCCGACGCGTCGAGCGCCGCTTCGGCTGGGACTGCCACGGCCTGCCCGCCGAGGTCGAGGCGGAGCGACAGCTCGGCATCACGCACAAGAGCGAGATCGAGGCGCTCGGCGTCGCCCGGTTCAACGACGCCTGCCGCACCTCCGTCCTGCGCTACACCGACGAGTGGCAGGACTACGTCACCCGGCAGGCGCGCTGGGTGGACTTCGAGCACGACTACAAGACCCTCGACCTCGACTACATGGAGTCGGTCATGTGGGCGTTCAAGACGCTCCACGACAAGGGCCTGGTCTACGAGGGCTTCCGCGTGCTCGCGTACTGCTGGCGCTGCGAGACCCCGCTCAGCAACACCGAGACGCGCATGGACGACGTCTACCGGCCGCGCCAGGACCCCGCGGTCACCGTCGGGCTGCGGCTGGAGACGGGCGAGCTCGCGCTCGTGTGGACGACGACGCCGTGGACGCTGCCGAGCAACCTCGCGGCGGCGGTCAACCCCGACCTCGACTACGTCGTCGTGCGGCCCCGGCAGGGTGACTGGACGGGGGAGCGGCTCGTGCTCGCCGAGGCGCGGGTCGCCGCCTACGCCCGCGAGCTCGGCGAGGACCCCGAGGTCCTCGAGCGGATGAAGGGCACCGCGCTCCTCGGTCGCCGCTACACGCCGCCCTTCGACTACTTCGTCGGCCGGGAGAACGCCCACCGGGTGCTGCCGGCGGACTACGTGACGACCGAGGACGGCACCGGCCTCGTCCACATCGCGCCCGCCTTCGGTGAGGAGGACAAGGTCGTCACCGACGCCGCCGGCATCGAGCCGGTCGTCCCCGTCGACAGCAAGGGCGAGTTCACCGCCGAGGTGCGCGACTTCGCCGGGCAGCACGTGTTCGCCGCCAACACGCCCATCACGCGGGCGCTGCGCGAGAAGCGGCTGCTGCTGCGCCACGAGTCGTACGAGCACCCCTACCCGCACTGCTGGCGCTGCGGCAACGCCCTCATCTACCGCGCCGTGAGCAGCTGGTTCGTCCGGGTGACGGCGTTCAAGGACCGCATGGTCGAGCTCAACGAGCAGATCGACTGGGTGCCCGAGCACGTGAAGGACGGCTCGTTCGGGCAGTGGCTGGCCAACGCCCGCGACTGGTCGATCAGCCGCAACCGGTTCTGGGGGTCCCCGATCCCCGTGTGGGTGTCCGACGACCCCGCGTACCCGCGGGTCGACGTCTACGGCTCCCTCGACGACCTCGAGCGCGACTTCGGCGTGCGGCCGACCGACCTGCACCGCCCGACCGTCGACGAGCTCACCCGGCCGAACCCGGACGACCCGCGTCCGGAGGGGCAGCGCTCGACGATGCGCCGGGTGCCGGAGGTCCTCGACTGCTGGTTCGAGTCCGGCTCCATGCCGTTCGCGCAGGTGCACTACCCGTTCGAGAACGCCGACTGGTTCGAGCACCACTACCCGGGCGACTTCATCGTCGAGTACAACGGCCAGGTCCGCGGCTGGTTCTACACCCTCCACGTCCTCGCCACCGCGCTGTTCGACCGGCCGGCGTTCCGCACGTGCCTCGTCCACGGGATCCTCCTGGGCGACGACGGGCGCAAGATGAGCAAGTCGCTGCGCAACTACCCCGACGTCCGCGAGGTCTTCGACCGCGACGGCGCCGACGCCATGCGCTGGTTCCTCATGAGCAGTCCCGTCCTGCGCGGCGGGAACCTCGTCGTCACCGAGCAGGGCATCCGCGACACCGTCCGGCAGGTGCTGCTGCCGCTGTGGAGCACGTGGTACTTCCTGCACCTCTACGCGGGTGCCGCGGGGACGGTCGGACGCACCCGCACCGACTGCTCCCACGTGCTCGACCGGTACCTGCTCGCCACGGTGCGGCGGGCCGTCGAGGACGTCACACGGGCGTTGGAGGCCAACGAGCTCGCGGTGGCCGCGCAGGCGTACCGGGAGACCCTCGAGGCCGTGACGAACTGGTACGTGCGCCGCTCGCGCGACCGGTTCTGGACCGCCGAGACGCCGGAGGGTCAGGCCGCGGTCGACACACTCCACACCGCGATGGAGGTGCTGCTGCGGCTGGGCGCACCGCTCCTCCCGCTCGTCACCGAGGAGGTGTGGCGCGGGCTGACCGGCGGGCGCTCCGTCCACCTCGCGGACTGGCCCTCCCCGGACGAGCTCCCCGCCGACGACGCCCTCGTGGCGGCGATGGACGAGCTGCGCGAGGTCGCCTCCGCGGCGCTCGGGCTGCGGAAGGCGGCGGGGCTCCGCGTGCGGCAGCCGCTCCGGCGGCTCACGGTGGCCCTGCCGGAACCCGAGCGCGTCGAGAGCCTCGTCGACCTGCTCCGCGCCGAGCTCAACGTCCACGAGGTGCGCCTGATGTCCGTCGAGCGCGCCCACGAGGCCGGCATCGACGTGGAACAGCGCCTCACGGTGAACGCGCGCGCGGCCGGGCCCCGGCTCGGCCGTGAGGTGCAGCGTGTCATCGGTGCCGCGAGGGCGGGGGAGTGGGAGCAGGGCCCGGACGGGCTCGTGTGCGGCGGGACGCCGCTCCTGGAGGGCGAGTACGAGCTGGCGACCGTCGTCGGGTCGGGGGTCGAGGGGGCCGCGGCCGCGTTGCCGGGCGGCGGCGTCGTCGTCCTCGACACGACCGTCACCGACGCGCTGGAGCGGGAGGGCTGGGCCCGCGACGTCGTCCGGCGGGTGCAGGACGCGCGGCGCGAGGCGGGGCTGCACGTGTCCGACCGCGTGCGGGTGGGTCTCGTCGTCGCACCGTCCCGGGCGTCGGCGGCCGAGGAGCACCGCGACCTCGTGGCCCGCGAGACCCTCGCCACGGAGGTGTCGGTGAGCACCGGCGAGGTGCCCGTGGACGCCGCGGAGGTCTCCGTCAGCCGCGTGTGAGCCAGCGCCGCAGGGCGCCCGCCGACCCGGGGGTCGGCGGGCGCCCGGTCCTGGTCGCAGGCGGGAGGGCTCAGGTCGTGCAGCAGGCGGGCCCCGGCCCGTAGGCCTCCGTGTCGGAGGCCTGCGCGGCGGCCCCCACGGCGCCTGCGAGGAGGGCGGCGAGGACGGCGGCGGCGGCGATGGTGCGTCGGCTGGGGCGCATGGGTGCTCCTGGTGGCTGTCGGTGGCGGTCCGCTTGCAGCGGGTCAGTGAACGAAGCATGGCTCAGTCACAGGCGAGCGCGCTAGTGTGTGACTCGGGCGGGCGTCGACTGGAGCTACCGGCACGCGCGCCACGCGAGGAGGAGTCATGACCGAGGGCACCACCGGGGGCCTCGGCGAGCGCCTGCGCGCCGTGCGCGAGGAGCGCCGTGTGTCGCAGACCCAGCTGGCCGGTCCCGACCTGTCGCCGAGCTACCTGTCGCTCATCGAGTCCGGCAAGCGCACCCCGAGCGACGCCGTCCTGGAGAAGCTCGCGACGCGCCTCGACGTCTCCGCCCACTTCCTGCGCTACGGCAGCGCCGCCCCCGAGGAGCGGGTGCCGGAGCTCGAGCTGGAGCACGCCCGGCACGCGATGGTCACCGGTGACCTCGCCGAGGCCGCGACCCGCGCCCGGGCGGTCCTCGCCGCGCGGGGCGCGCCGAGGCGGCTCCACGACGAGGCCGTCCTCGTCCTGTGCCGGGCGCTGGAGCGCACGGGCGACCTCGAGGGTGCGCTCGTCTCGCTCCTGCCGCTGCACCGTCGGGCCCTCACCGGCGACGCGGCCGTCGGCGTCTCGCAGACCGGCATCCTGCTCCTGCACTGCCTCACGCAGTCCGGGGACCTCAACCAGGCCGCGGACGCGGGCGCGGAGGCCGTCGCCGCATCCACACGGCTCGGCTCCGGCGGGACGGACGAGCACCTGCGGCTCGCGGCGACGCTGGTAGGGGTCCACATGGAGCGCGGGGACCTGCTGTACGCCCAGCACCTCGCCGAGGAGATGCTGCAGGACGCCGAGCAGGTCGGCAGCCGCGCCGGCCAGGGCAGCCTGCACTGGAACGCGGCCCTCATCGCGGAGGAGAACGGGCAGATCGAGCGGGCGCTGCACCACGCCCGTCGGGCGGTCGCGTTCCTCTCGGAGGGCCCCGACAACCGGGACTTCTTCCGCCTCAAGCTCGCGCTCGCCTCGCTGCTGCTCGCCGCCGACCCGCCCGAGGTCGACGAGGCCGTCGCGGCGCTGGGGTCCATCCGCGAGCCCCTGGAGCAGCTCGGCAGCGAGGTCGACCTCGCCTACTGGTACCGGATCCGCGCCACCGCGCACCTGCGTCGCGGCGAGGTCGACGAGGCGCAGGAGGCGGCGAGCGCCGCGCTCCGGGCGCTCGGCGACACCCCGCGGCTGGAGGCCGGTGTCGTGCGGACCGTGCTCGGCGACACGCTCGCCGCCCGCGGCGACCACGAGGCGGCCGAGGCGGAGTACCGGCGGGCCGGGGACGCCCTCGCCATGATGTCCGCGTCGCGGCAGGCCGCGCAGGCGTGGCGCGACCTCGGGGACCGGCTCATGGACATCGGCCGGACCGACGCGGCCCTCGAGGCCTTCCAGCACGCGTTCGACGCCCTCGGCGTGCGGGGCAGCTCGACCCGGGCGAGGACCGCTCCCGTCGAGCGCTGAGCGACCTGCCGTAGCGTGAGGCCGGCCGGGGCGGTCCCGCCCCGGCCGGACGACGGTCGGACGGGTGGCGGGTGACGCGGCGGTGACGGGACAGCTCCTGCTGCACGTGGGGCTCACGCTGCTGGCGTTCGCTCTCGGCGTCGCCGTGGGCTGGTTGTGGTGGGGTCGGCAGTTCGTCCGGGCCCGCCTCACCCGCGAGGAGGCCGTCGCCATCATGGCCGACCGGCTCGAGCGCGAGCTCGCGGCCAAGGACGCGGAGATCGAGCGTCTGCTCGACGCCGCGGCGCTGCCCCGCTCGCCGGACCCGCGGGGGTGAGCGGGAGCCCCCGGCGGTCGGCGCCCTACCGGGCGCCGGCCGCCCTCACGTACTGGCGCCCCCGCGCCCGCAGCCCCGTGCCGGCGGTGCTCGTCGGCGTCCTGGGGCTCGGTGCGCTCGCCGGGGCGCAGGTCGCGGTCGCCGCCGCGTCGCCGGAGACGCCCGCAGCGCCCGAGGCGGCTGTCGCGGCGCCGGCCGACCCGCTCACGCCGACCGGACGCGTCACGCCGAGCGGGTCGTCCGTCCCGGAGACCGGCGCACCACCGATCCTGTCCGCGCCGGTGGCGGGCCCCACCGCCGTCCCCACGGGACCCCTACCGACGGGTCCCGCCACCGTCGCGTCGCAGGATCCGTCGACGGGCGTGTCGGCGGGCCTGTCGACGGGGCAGGCGGCGCCGGCCCGGACGCTCGCCACCGTCGAGCTGCCGGTCGGTGCCGTCGTCGACGACGAGGCGGCCGGGGCGCTCGAGCCGGTCCTCGCGGAGCTGAGGCGCCCCGGCGCCGCGCCCGTCGTCGTCGTGGGCGCCGGCGACGGCGACGGCGCGGTGGCGGACGCGCTGGCCGAGGAGCGGGCGCGGGCGGTCGTGGCGTGGCTCGTCGAGCGGGGCGCGCCCCCGTCGCTGCTGCGCACCGACGTGGCCGACGGCGCCGCGGCGGGCGGGACGGCCGGTCCCCTGCGGGGGGTGCGCGTCCTCACGTCGTGACGGGTGGTCGCGGCCGGTCCCGGCGCTGGGATGATGGTGCCGTGAGCGTGCCCACCCCCGCCCGCGACCCCCGCTTCCACCTGGTCGAGGCCGAGATCCTCGCCCGGGCCCCCGAGCACACGCCGCAGCCGTCGCTGGACCGCGTCCGTGCCGTCCTCGAGCTGCTCGGCGACCCGCAGCGCGCGTACCCGGTCGTCCACGTCACCGGCACCAACGGCAAGACCTCGACCGCCCGCATGACCGACCGGCTGCTGCGCGAGCACGGCCTGCGCACCGGCCGCTTCACCTCCCCGCACCTCAGCCACGTCGGCGAGCGGATCACCGTCGACGGCGTCCGGCTCGACGAGGAGGCGTTCGTCGCCGCGTGGGACGACGTCGCGCCCTACGTCGAGCTCGTCGACGCCCGCAGCCAGGAGGAGGGTGGGCCGCGGCTGTCGTTCTTCGAGGTCCTGACGTGCATGGCGTTCGCCGTCTTCGCCGACGCCCCCGTCGACGTCGCCGTCGTCGAGGTCGGCCTCGGCGGCACGTGGGACTCGACCAACGTCGCCGACGCCGCCGTCGCCGTCGTCACCCCGGTGGCGCTGGACCACGAGCGGTGGCTGGGCCACGACGTCGTGCAGATCGCGGAGCAGAAGAGCGGCATCGTCAAGGAGGGCTCGGTCCTCGTCACCGCCCAGCAGCCGCTCGAGGTCGCGGAGGTGCTGCTGCGCCGCGCCGCCGAGGTCGGGGCGGTCGTCGCCCGCGAGGGCATCGAGTTCGGGGTGGTGTCGCGGGACGTCGCCGTCGGCGGGCAGCGCCTCACCCTCAAGGGCCTCGTCGGCGGGGCGGACGACGTGTACCTGCCGCTCCACGGCGCGCACCAGGCCGGCAACGCCGCCACGGCGCTCGCAGCGGTCGAGGCGTTCCTCGGCTCCGGCGGCGCGGCGGGCACCGGCCTGGACCCCGACCTCGTCCGGGACGCCTTCGCCCACGTCGACGTCCCCGGCCGGATGGAGCCCGTCCGGCGGGGCCCCCTCGTGGTGGTGGACGCCGCGCACAACCCGGCGGGGGCGGAGGCGCTCGTGGCCGGGGTCGACGAGGCGTTCCCCGGCACCCGCCTCGTCGGAGTCGTCGGGATGATGGCCGACAAGGACGCCGCACAGGTCCTCGAGGTGCTGGAGCCCGCGCTCGCGGAGGTCGTCGTGACGAGCGCCCCGACCGAGCGCGCCCTGCCGGCCGCCGAGCTCGCCGAGGCGGCGGTCGGCGTCTTCGGCGACGAGCGAGTCCACGTGCACCCCGACCTCGCCGACGCCCTCGACGTCGCGGTCCGGCTCGCCGACGAGGCGGACCCGGCCGCGGGAGCGGGTGCGGCCGGTGTCGCCTCGGGGGTGCTCGTGTGCGGGTCCGTCCTGCTCACCGCCCACGCCCGGCGGCTGCTCGGCGCCCCGGACCCGGACGCCGTCGCCGTCGACACGACGAGTCGCGGCGTCTCCGTCGTCGCGACCGACACCGAGCGCCAGCTGCTGGGCGACGACTGGGCGGACCCCGGCGACGACCGCTACGAGGCGCCCGACGACAGCGTCCTCCTCGACGACCCGTGGGCCGAGCCGGACGACGACGACGGGGGCGCCGGTCGTGCGTGACCCCAAGCGGGTGATGGCCGCGACGGTCCTCGTGTTCGAGGCCCTCGTCGTCGTCTTCGCCGCCCTCGTCGCCAAGGACCTCACCGGTCTCGGCACCACCACGGCCGTCGGGGGAGGGGCCGCGCTCGCGGTGGTCCTCGTCGTCGCCTCCGGCGTGCTCGGGCGACCAGGCGGCTACTGGCTGGGCTCGCTCCTGCAGGTGGTGGTGGTGGCGACGGGCCTCCTGCTCCCGGCGATGCTCCTCGTGGGCGGGGTCTTCGCCGGACTGTGGGTCGCGGCGGTCGTCCTCGGCACCCGCATCGAGCGCGACCGGGCCGCCTGGTCGGGCGGCGCGGGTCCGTCGGGTCCCGACGGCCCGGGTGCCACCGTGGGCGACGGTTAGGCTGACCGACCGTGAGCGAGCCGTCGACCGTCCCGACCCCCGACCGCACCCTCGTCATCGTCAAGCCCGACGGTGTCGCGCGGGGCCTCACCGGCGAGGTGCTGCGCCGGGTGGAGGCGAAGGGGTACCGGGTCGTCCGCCTCGAGATGCGCCGCGCCACGCCGGACGAGCTCGCCCGCCACTACGCCGAGCACGAGGGCAAGCCCTTCTACCAGCCCCTCGTCGACTTCATGCTGTCCGGTCCGGTCGTTCTCGCCGTCGTCGAGGGCCACGGCGTCGTGCCCGGCTTCCGCAGCCTCGCGGGCGCCACCGACCCGACGGCTGCCGCGCCCGGGACGATCCGCGGCGACCTCGGTCGGGACTGGGGCCTGAAGGTCCAGCAGAACATCGTCCACGGCAGCGACTCCGCGGAGTCCGCCGCCCGCGAGACCGCCATCTGGTTCGGCGCCGACGCCTGAGCTCCACCTGAGCGCGACCGGCGCGCCACCCCCGACGGGGCGCGAGCCATGCCATACTCGGTGCCGGAGAGCGTCCCGCACCGGACGTGACCCGCGCCGCCCGTCCTCGCCGGGCGCGACCTGCCCGGACCTCACGGTCCGCGGGTCTGCGCCCGCGGACCGAGGTGGCGCCACCACGGACTTCCGTGCCGCCCGAGGGCGCACGACGACCGCCCCGGCCGGGGGTGCAGACCGGCGGGGGTCGAAGAGGAGCACCAGTGCTCGACGAGACCGACCAGCCCACCGAACCGACGACGGGCGGTGAGCAGGCGGAGGCGTCGACGACGGCGTCGGGTCGCCCCCGACGGCGCCGCGCCGCGTCGCGACCCGCCGGCCCGCCCGAGGTCGCCGAGGAGACCCCCGCCGAGGACGCCCCCGCCGAGGACGCCCCCGCCGAGGACGCCCTGACCGAGGAGCCCTCCGCGGAGGTGGACACCGCGGCCGCGGTGGCGCCGGACACGGAGGAGGCCACCGCACCGGGGGCTGCGCTGTTCGCCACCGCGGACAGCGCCCCCGCGCCGGCCCCGCGCCGGGCCCGGCGTCGTGCCACGAGCGCCGCGGGCCCGCCGACCGCCGACATCTTCACGCCTGCGCCGCAGGTCGACTTCGACGAGCTGCTCCCGCCCCCCGTCACGACCACGGGCACCGCCGCTGTCGGCGACGACCCCGCGGGTACCGGCGACGAGGCGCCCGCCGCCCCGCGGCGACGCGGCGGGCGGCGACGCGCGTCGGCACCGGCGGGTCCGGCGCCGGAGGACGTCCTGGACCGCCCGCAGCCGCCCACGGACGGCCCCGAGGGCACCGAGGGCAGCGACGCGGCGGACGTCGGACTCGCGTCCCGGTCCCACGCCGTGGAGAGCGACACCCCCGACGGGGTGCAGGACGACGACCGTCGGGACGCCGGCGACGACGACCGCGACGACGACCGCAACGGCGAGCGTGACGACGAGCGCGACGGCGACGACGAGCGCGACGGTGAGGGCCGTGGTGGTCGCAGCCGCCGTGGGGGCCGAGGTCGGCGCCGACGCGGCGGTCGTGGGGGCCGGAGCGGCTCCCGCGCGGACCGCGACGAGGACCCGGCCGACGACGCCGGCGACGACGACGGTGACGACGACGGTGACGACGCCGCAGGCGACGGGCCCGGCAGCAGCAGGGCGGCCCGCGGGTCGCGTGGTGACGACGGCGCCGACGACAGCGCGGACGCCGACGACGACGCCGACGACGCCGACGACGCCGACGACTCCGACGAGACCTCCGACGACGACTCGGACGACACGGGCGGCGGCTCGTCGCGTTCCTCGCGTCGGCGCCGCCGCCGGCGTCGCCGCTCCGGCTCCTCCGATGCCGACCTCGGCCCGGGTCCCGACGACCCGCCGGGGACCGTCGTCCGGATCCGGGAGTCCCGCGCCGACGAGGTGACGAAGGTCAAGGGCTCGACGCGGCTCGAGGCCAAGCGCCAGCGGCGCCGCGAGGGACGCACCGACCGGCGCCGCCGCACCGTCATCACGGAGGCGGAGTTCCTCACCCGCCGCGAGAGCGTCGACCGCACGCTGCTCGTGCGCCAGCTCGCCGACCGCACCGAGACCGCCGTGCTCGAGGACGGCGTGCTGGTCGAGCACCACGTCGCGCACGCGAGCCAGCAGTCGATGATCGGCAACGTCTACCTCGGCAAGGTGCAGAACGTGCTCCCGAGCATGGAGGCGGCCTTCGTCGACATCGGGCGCGGCCGGAACGCGGTGCTCTACGCGGGCGAGGTGAACTGGGACGCCGTCGGGCTGCCCAACGGCGCCGCCCGCGCCATCGAGGCCGCGCTCAAGCCGGGGGACCCCGTGCTCGCGCAGGTGACGAAGGACCCCATCGGCCACAAGGGCGCCCGCCTCACCGCGCAGGTGTCGCTGCCGGGCCGCTACCTCGTGTACGTGCCCGGGTCCACCATGACCGGCATCAGCCGCAAGCTGCCCGAGACCGAGCGCAACCGGCTCAAGAAGGTGCTGCGCCGCGTCGTGCCGGAGAACGCGGGCGTCATCGTCCGCACCGCCGCGGAGGGCGCGAGCGAGACCGAGCTCGAGCGTGACGTCGCCCGCCTCAAGGCCCAGTGGGAGGACATCGAGAGGAAGGCCGGGGCCGTCAACGCCCCCGCCCGCCTCTACAGCGAGCCCGACCTCGCCATCAAGGTCGTGCGCGACGTCTTCAACGAGGACTTCACCCGCCTCCACGTCCAGGGCGACGACGCGTGGGACACCCTCGACGGCTACGTCCGTCACGTCGCGCCGGACCTCGCCGAGCGCATGGAGCGCTGGAGCCCGCAGGAGGGCGGCGAGCAGGACCTGTTTGCCCACCACCGCATCGACGAGCAGGTCCACAAGGCGCTCGACCGCAAGGTGTGGCTGCCCTCGGGCGGGTCCCTCGTCATCGACCGCACCGAGGCGATGACGGTCGTCGACGTCAACACCGGCAAGTACACCGGCTCCGGGGGGAACCTCGAGGAGACGGTCACCCGGAACAACCTCGAGGCCGCCGAGGAGATCGTCCGCCAGCTCCGCCTCCGCGACATCGGGGGGATCATCGTCGTCGACTTCATCGACATGGTGCTCGAGAGCAACCGCCAGCTCGTGCTCCGCCGGCTCGTGGAGTGCCTGGGGCGCGACCGCACGAAGCACCAGGTCGCGGAGGTCACCTCCCTCGGCCTCGTGCAGCTCACCCGCAAGCGCGTCGGGTCCGGGCTGCTGGAGTCCTTCAGCAGCGCGTGCGAGCACTGCGGCGGACGCGGGGTCGTGCTCCACGACGAGCCCGTCGGCGCGCCGGCAGGCCAGGGTGGTGGCTCGGGCAGCGCGGAGAGCAGCGGGAGCGGCGGCGGTGGTCGCCGTCGCGGTGGCCGCGGTCGCGGCAACGGCGGCTGAGCGCGCCGGACACCACCGGAGCACCACCGCGGCAGCGCGGCAGCACCACCACGGCACCACCACGGCACGACCGCGGCGCCGGCCGGTTTGGAGAGCCGGGCGGCGCCGCGTACGCTAGGCCGCTGGCCGGTGGCGCGTCTCGTCGCTCGCCACCCAGCGGTCCTCGCGCCGGAGCTCCACGGCCCGGCCCCTCAGGAACGCACCCACGCACGCCCGACAGGAAGAGAGCCACGACGTGTACGCGATCGTCCGCGCTGGAGGACGCCAGGAGAAGGTCGCCGTCGGCGACGTCCTCACGGTGGACCGACTCGCCGGTGAGCCCGGTGACGACGTCCGCTTCACCCCCGTCCTCGTCGTCGACGGCTCCACCGTCACCTCCGACGCCGACGCGCTGAGCAGCCTCGTCGTCGCCGGCGAGATCGTCGAGGACCTCCGGGGACCGAAGATCCGCATCCTCAAGTACAAGAACAAGACCGGGTACCGCAAGCGCCAGGGCCACCGGCAGGCGCTCACCAAGGTCAAGATCACCAAGATCGGGAAGTGAGCTAGGCATGGCACACAAGAAGGGCGCGAGCTCGACCCGCAACGGTCGCGACTCCAACGCGCAGCGCCTCGGCGTCAAGCGCTTCGGCGGCCAGGTCGTCGGCGCCGGCGAGATCATTGTCCGGCAGCGCGGCACCCACTTCCACCCCGGCGACAACGTCGGCCGCGGCGGCGACGACACCCTCTTCGCCCTCGCCCCCGGCGCGGTGCAGTTCGGCACCCGGCGCGGGCGCCGCGTCGTCAACGTCGTGGCCGCGGAGGCCTCGGCCTGAGACCGGGCTGACCCCAAGGCACGACCAGCACCCAGCTCGCCGACGCGCCGGTCGCCCCCACTGCGGGGCGGCCGGCGCGTCGCGTTCCGACCAGGAGGCACCCGTGAGCCAGTTCGTCGACCGCGTCGTCCTGCACGTCGCCGGCGGCGCCGGCGGCCACGGCGTCGCGTCGGTGCACCGGGAGAAGTTCAAGCCGCTCGGCGGTCCCGACGGCGGCAACGGCGGTCACGGCGGGGACGTCGTGCTCGTCGTCGACCCGTCCGTCACGACCCTCCTGGAGTACCACCGCTCCCCGCACCGGCGCGCCGGCGACGGTGGCGTGGGGCGTGGCGGCAACCGCAGCGGCGCCGACGGCGCGGACGTCGAGCTGCGCGTCCCGGACGGCACCGTCGTGACGACGCCGGACGGCGAGGTGCTGGCCGACCTCCTCGGGGACGGCACGCGGGTCGTCGTCGCCGCGGGCGGCCGCGGGGGCCTCGGGAACGCCGCCCTCGCCAGCCCCCGCCGCAAGGCCCCGGGGTTCGCCCTGCTCGGCGAGCCCGGCGAGGCCCGCGACGTCGTCCTCGAGCTCAAGACGGTCGCGGACGTCGCGCTCGTCGGGTTCCCCAGCGCCGGCAAGTCGAGCCTCGTCGCGGCGATGTCCGCCGCCCGGCCGAAGATCGCCGACTACCCCTTCACGACCCTCACGCCCAACCTCGGCGTCGTCGAGGCGGGCGACGTCCGCTTCACGGTCGCCGACGTGCCCGGCCTCATCGAGGGCGCGAGCGAGGGGAGGGGCCTCGGGCTCGAGTTCCTCCGGCACGTCGAGCGGTGCGCGGTCCTCGCGCACGTCCTCGACACCGCGACGCTGGAGAGCGACCGCGACCCGGTCCGCGACCTCGACACGATCCTCGCCGAGCTGGAGCGGTACCGCGGCGACGGCGAGTCCGTGCCGCTCGTCGAGCGTCCGCAGGTCGTCGTCCTCAACAAGGTCGACACGACCGACGGCCGGGACATGGCCGACCTCGTCGCACCCCAGCTGCGTGAGCGCGGCTACGAGGTGTTCGTCGTGTCCGCCGTCAGCCGCGAGGGCCTGCGCGAGCTGGCCTTCGGGCTCGCCCGCTACGTCGCCGCCGACCGCGCCGAGCGCGCCCGGCCCACCGCGCCGGAGCGCGTCGTCCTGCGACCGCTCGCCACCGACGACGCCGGGTTCACCGTCACCCCCGAGCAGCACGGGGACCGGACGGTGTACCGGGTGCGCGGCGGCCGGCCGGAGCGGTGGGTGCGTCAGACCGACTTCGCCAACGACGAGGCCGTCGGGTACCTCGCGGACAGGCTGGCCCGCGCGGGTGTCGAGGACGCGCTGTTCGCGGCCGGGGCGGTCGCGGGCGCCGAGGTCGCCATCGGGTCCGGCGACGACGCCGTCCTCTTCGACTGGGAGCCGACGCTGTCCGGGGTCGCGACGGCGGGCCCGCGGGGCACCGACCTGCGGGTGGGTGGGGAGTCCGCGCGCGCCAGCCGCGCCGAGCGCCGCCGCGCGTACGAGGAGCGGATGGACGCGAAGAGCGCCGCCCGCGACGAGTTAGCCGAGGAGCGGGCCGCCGGCCGCTGGACCGACCCCGACGCCGACCCCGACGCCGACCCCGACGGGGGCCCCGCCCCCGACGACGAGCGCGCCGGCGACGGCGCCGGCTCGTGACCGCACCGGACGTCGCGGGGTCGGTCGCGGCCGCCCTGCTGACCGGCCCCGGCACGCTCGTCGTCAAGGTCGGCTCCTCCAGCCTCGCCTCCGACGCGGGCATCGACGGCGCGCAGGTCGACCGGCTCGTCGAGCTCCTCGCCGCCCGCCGCGCGCTCGGGCCGGACCGGCAGCTCGTCGTCGTGACGAGCGGCGCCATCGCCGCCGGCCTGCCCGCGCTCGGTCTGCCGCGCCGACCCGCCGACCTCGCGGGACTGCAGGCGGCAGCCAGCGTGGGCCAGGGGCGCCTCCAGGCCCGGTGGGCGCTCGCCTTCGAGCGCCACGACATGGTGACGGGGCAGGTGCTGCTCGACCTCGACGACCTCGTGCGCCGCAACCACTACCTCAACGCACGGGCGACCCTCGCCCGGCTCCTGCAGCTGGGGGCGGTGCCGGTCGTCAACGAGAACGACACCGTCGCCACCGACGAGATCCGCTTCGGGGACAACGACCGGCTCGCCGCGTTCGTCGCGCACCTCGTCGGCGCGAGCGCGCTCGTCCTCCTCACCGACGTCGACGCCCTCTACGACCGCCCGCCCACCCGCCCCGGCGCGGTGCGGCTGCGCACGGTCGAGGACCCCCAGGCGGTGGGCGCCGACCTCGGCACGGGGGCCGGCAGTGCGGTCGGCACCGGCGGGATGCGGACCAAGGTCGACGCGGCCGCCATCGCCGCGGACGCGGGCGTGCCCACGTTCGTCACCGCGACGTCCCGCTACGGCGACGCGGTCGCCGGCGCGGACGTCGGCACGTGGTTCCGGGCCGCCGAGCGGGCGATGCCCGCCCGCATCCTGTGGCTCACGCACGTCGCCGTCCCGAAGGGACGGCTCACCCTCGACGCGGGAGCCGTCCGCGCCGTCGTCGAGCGGGGCGCGTCCCTCCTGCCCGCGGGGATCCGCGCCGTCAGCGGCGGCTTCGACGTCGGCGCGGTCGTCGACCTCTGCGACGAGGCGGGCGGGACCGTCGCGCGGGGGGTCGTCTCCTACGGCGCCGCGGAGCTGCCCCGGCTGCTCGGCCGCTCCACCCACGACCTGCGGGCCGACCTCGGCCCCGGCTACGGCCGGGAGGTCGTGCACCGGGACGACCTCGTCGTCGTCCCCGCCCCCGGCCTACCCTGAGCGGGTGACCGACCTCCTCGCCGCCCGTCCCGACAGCGCGGGACACCGCTCCGCCGTCCCGTCGGGGGACGACGCGCAGGACGGCGACCCCGCTGTGCGGGAGGCCGTCGAGCAGGTCGCGCGCGAGGCGCGCGAGGCCTCGCGCGCCCTCGCGACCGCGTCCGGTGCGACCCGCGACGCCGCCCTCCTCGCCGTCGCGGACGGCCTCGTGGCGGCCACCGAGCGGCTCGTCGCCGCGAACGCCGACGACCTCGCCCGGGCGCAGGCCGACGGCATGTCGACGTCCCTGCAGGACCGGCTCCGGCTCGACGCCGGCCGGATCGCCGCGATCGCCGACGCCGTCCGCGACGTCGTCGCCCTGCCGGACCCCGTCGGGCAGGTCGTGCGGGGGTCGACGCTGCCGAACGGGCTGCGCGTGCACCAGGTGCGCCGCCCGCTCGGCGTGGTCGGCATGGTGTACGAGGCGCGTCCCAACGTCACCGTCGACGCCGCCGCGCTCTGCCTCAAGAGCGGCAACGCCGTCGTCCTGCGCGGTGGCTCCGCGGCCCGCAGCAGCAACGAGGCGATCATCGAGGTCCTCCAGGACGCCCTCGCCGCCACCGGTCTGCCGCGTGACGCCGTCCGCACCATCGACGCCCACGGCCGGGCGGGGGTGCGTGCGCTGCTGCGCGCCCGCGGCCTCGTCGACGTCGTCATCCCCCGCGGTGGGGCCGACCTCATCCGGACCGTCGTCGAGACCGCGACCGTGCCGACGGTGGAGACCGGAACCGGCAACTGCCACGTCTACGTCGACACCGCCGCGGACCTCGACGAGGCCCTCGCCGTGTGCGTCAACGCGAAGGTGCAGCGGCCCAGCACGTGCAACGCCGCAGAGACCGTGCTCGTGCACGCGGCTGTCGCGGAGCGGTTCGTGCCGCGGCTCCTGCGCGCCATGCACGAGGCCGGGGTCCGTCTGCACGGCGACGAGACGGTGCAGGGGCTGGCCGGCGAGGTGCCCGTCGAGGCCGCCACCGAGGAGGACTGGGCGACGGAGTACCTCGCGCTCGAGCTCGCGGTCGGGGTCGTGCCCGACCTCGGGTCCGCGCTCGACCACATCCGGCGCTTCTCCAGCGGCCACACCGAGGCGATCTGCACCCGGGACACGCGCGCCGCCGACCGGTTCGTCGCGGAGGTCGACGCGGCCGGGGTCGCGGTCAACGCCTCGACCCGCTTCACCGACGGCGGTCAGCTGGGTCTCGGGGCGGAGATCGGCATCTCGACGCAGAAGCTCCACGCGCGGGGCCCGATGGGCCTGCCCGACCTCACGACGACGACGTGGGTGATGACCGGGGACGGTCACCTGCGCTCCTGACGCGCCACCGGACCTCGTCGCGTCGCCCGCGCACGGGGCGTGCCAGACTGTCCGCCGTCAGCAGCACCGGTGGAGCGGAGGACACATGGGCAGCAGCATCGTCGCGGGTCTCGCGGGCGCGGCGCTCGCCGCGGGCGAGACGACCGGCGAGTTGGCCGAGGTCGAGCTGCCGGTCCCGCCGCTGGTGTTCGGCATCGGCACCCTCGTGATCTTCCTCATCCTCCTCGGCATCACCTACTCGTTCAAGAACGTCGCCCACCGCCAGTGACGGCGGCGCCGACCCGGCGACCTCGCCTCGGGGTCATGGGCGGCACGTTCGACCCGCTCCACCACGGGCACCTCGTCGCCGCGAGCGAGGTCGCGGCCCGCTTCGACCTCGACGAGGTCGTCTTCGTCCCCACCGGCCGGCCGTGGCAGAAGGCCGCCGGTGAGGTGACACCCGCCGAGGACCGCTACCTCATGACGGTCGTCGCCACCGCCGCCGACCCGCGCTTCACCGTCTCCCGCGTCGACATCGACAGGCCGGGTCCGACGTACACCACCGACACCCTGCGGGACCTCGCCGCCACTCGCCCCGGCAGCGAGCTCTTCTTCATCACGGGCGCCGACGCGCTGGAGCAGATCCTGTCGTGGCGGGACGTCGACGAGCTGTGGCGCCTCGCCCACTTCGTCGCCGTCAGCCGGCCCGGCCACACCCTCGACACGTCGGGCCTGCCCGACGACGCCGTGAGCGTCGTCGAGATCCCCGCGCTCGCCATCTCCAGCTCCGACATCCGCCGTCGCGTCCGGGAGGGCCGGCCCATCCGCTACCTCGTGCCCACCGGGGTCCTGCAGTACATCGCGAAGTCCGGCCTCTACCGTGGAGCGGGCGGGCACCCGAGCGGCGAGGAGGACTGATGGTCGACGACCCGCGGCAGGACGCCGCCGACGCCTCGGCCGACGTCCCGGACAGCGCGACGGAGACCGGCGTCCAGCGGGCGTTGGGGGAGCGGCGCCGCCGGCGCCTGGCGGAGCGGCAGGGCCAGGTCCCCCTCGACGCCACGACCTCCCAGTGGCCCGTGCTGGAGCCGCCCGCCTCGCCGCGCCCGGTCGTCCGGCAGGCCCGGCCCACGTCGCCCGGCACCGCCACGTCCCCCGTGCTGCCGACGCCCGGCGCGCTCGTCGTCGGCCCGCTGCTCGAGGCGCGTCGTGGTGGCGGCGGAGGCGGCCGCCGGGCCCGCCGGCTCGCCGAGCAGACGGCGGGCGCGGCGCCGGTGGCC